>CAMCLY010000024.1 GCA_945875805.1 uncultured Myxococcales bacterium
CGTCGGCACACAGGCATTGGACGCGCACGTCGATCCGCTCGGACACGCCTCGGACTTCCAGACCCCGCCAGTACACGTCATCAGGCTCCCCGCATCGTCGCTGCACTTTTTCTCACCCTCCGTACATGCGGACGTCGGCACACAGGCATTGGACGCGCACGTCGATCCGCTCGGACACGCCTCGGACATCCAGACCCCGCCGGTACACGTCAGCAGACTCCCCGCATCGTCGCTGCACTTTTTCTCCCCCTCCGTACATGCGGACGTCGGAAGGCATTTGCCATCCGCACACGTGGCATTGGCGCCGCAATGCATCGTCATTTCGTAGCCGTTGGCACAGACAATGAGCTGTGCCGTGTCTGCACAACGCGGCGCAAATGTCGCCGAAACACACGAAGTCCGCGCGTCCTCGTCCGACGAATCGTCACATCCCATCCACCCCAGTGCACATAACACCGACAAAATCAGAACGCCTCTTCTTTGCATGATTTCCTCATCTTGATACGTCAACACAGAAACATCAACACACGTCCGTCTGAACACAGACCCACGACAGCCATGGTTAAAAACGCCCAGAGACATCAAAGCGGCATGGCTTCGCCACGCCGCCCGATATTCCATGCCATGCTTGGGTTATTTGGAGGATTCCGTCGTCTTCTTGACACATTGCGCTTCGTCCGCAGACTCCACAAACCTGCATTCAAAACCGCTCACACATTCCTCCAGGGCCTCTTCACCGTGCGTGCAAATCGAACGCTGCGTGCTGTTTTTACACTCCGGAATGAACGTCTTGGGATCGCACGTCAGCGAGTCCGTCGAGCATGACGAAAACACCACCGCAAAAATCGATGCCAGCATCCATGGCCATGCCTTATACTTTTTCTTCATTTTCTCCCATCCTTTCAAATCAATGCCTAAAATTATCAGGACATGACGAATCCTCTATCATAGCGCGCCAAGACTTCAAACATCAAGAATCGGCATTCTTTTCATCCCACACCGCCTACCCCAGGAATCCATTTGACAAAATCCCGTCAACCCATTAAGGAGCGCGCCGCGCGAGGCGGAGGTCGCCTCGCCCTTTCAATCACAGCGCAACCAGTTGGGTCTCGCCAATCACGGGACTGTTGGGGTTGCAAACTAAGGATTTTTTATTATGGCAAACTTGGAACTCAAAGGTGAAATCCGTCAGTCGGGCAACAAAGGCATCAATCGCCGCCTCCGCGTTGCCGGTCGCATTCCCGTCGTATGCTATGGCCGTGGTATCGATGCCCTGTCCGCCACGATCGATCCGCTCGAACTGCAGCGCGTCCTCTCCACGGAATATGGTCCCAATATCGTCTTTGATTTCGTCGCCACCGACGAATCGGGAAAAGAAGTTCGCCGTGAAGTCATGATCAAATGCGTCCAACGCGAACCGGTTTCGCGCCGCATTCTCCACGCCGACCTCTACGCCATCGATCCCGCCCGCAAGATTCAAGTCCGCGTGCCCATCCGTCTCGATGGTAAAGCCGTCGGCGTCGGCCTCGGCGGTAAATTGCGTTCGGCAGCCCGCGACGTCGTCGTCTCCTGCCTGCCCAAAGATATCCCGACCGAAATCGTCTTCGACGTGACCCCGCTCAACCTCCGCGAACGCGTCCAGATCAGCGGCGTTCCCTGCCCCGCCGGGTGCGAATTCATTTACGGAACCGACTTCCTCGTCGCCGAAATCATTCCGCCCCGTTCCTAATCCTTCTGCAAAAGGCCGCCCGATTCCCGGGCGGCTTTTTTTACACCTCCAAAAACCAACACCTGCGATTTACACAAAACGATATAAAAAAAGCGCCCAAAAGGGCGCTTTTTTTATACATAATCCATATCGATTTATTTTGTTATTTTGACGTCCACGCGAGATCGTCTATGGCCACGCGACCCACACTCGTGATCACAAATGTCTTCGCCGTCGCATTGTTGATGTCCACCGAAACATCGGTCAACCCCGATATTTTCTTTTTATCCAGAACCGTGCCTCCATCGACGGCAATCGTCACAGATGCCGAGGTATCTTTTTCGTAATTTTTGGCTTTAAAAGTCATTTTACCAAGTCCCGAGGTCAGATCGGAAACTGTAATGTTGCTCGAAGGTTTTTGGTCAGTATATAAGACGATGCCTTCTCCGTTAATGACGATATTAAGTCCATTAAGATCACGCCGACCCGTGGCGATAAGCGTAAACTTCAAATCGCTGACGTAATCGCTCATTTTATAAACTTTGGTATACGACGTATCAGGCGTTCCCGATACCTTGCTCAGCCATTCAAATCCCTGGGCGTCGTATTGTGAAACGACACTCGGCAGTTTACAGGTATGCGTCGTGACGTCACACGTCGCGTTCGTCCCTTTGGAACTGCAGTCGGCGGTCGTCAGACATTCGACACAACTCAAGGTATCCGGATCACAAAATGGCGCGGTCGATGTACACTTTTGAACCTCGGAAAATTCTCCAGACTTGCATTGCACAATGGAATGCGGCGAAGACTGCGTGGCACACTGCTTCACATTCTCCTTACATGCCGAGGTGCATTCGTCAAGTTTGTATCGACACGTCTGAACGGCACACGAAAGGTTTCCGGATCCATATTTTGAAGAATATTCGGCACATGTTTTCACGCGCAACTGCGTTCCGTCACATTCTTCGTCCCCATTGACGATGCCATCCCCACAAAAGATACATTGGGAAGTATCGAGGGTTCTGCAGTCCGACGAACACGAGAGCGTTCCCGTGGCCGATGGCACATTGAGCACTTTGGTGCATGTATCGTTATTGGCGGGAAAAAGCGTTCCGTCGCAGACTTCGCCCTCGTCAAGACGGTCATTGCCACACAAGGTCGGATTTGCATCGGGCACTTTGCACGAAGTGGAAATAATGCCCGTACATGTATCATTGCACTGAGGCGTGCCGGTGGCTCCGGCGCCGACAAAATCCGCACACGTCTTGCCCCCAAAATTATCCCCGTCACACACCTCTCCGGGTTCCAGAATGTGGTTCTGACACTGTGACACGGACTGTTCGCACCCGTTGTCCTTATTATTGTCGGCATTGTCATATCCCACACGACATACGATTTGACACACCCCGGCACTACAATAACTGCTCTCCAGATGGAGTTCCGGATTGTTATAGTTGGGACACGAAAAACCACATGCTCCGCAGTTTTTCGGGTCATTGTAAATATCCACACACGTGACATTGCCCTGCGCGTCACGGCAACTCGACAGCGTACTCGGACAGCTGTCCACACATCCTGTCAACGAACACGCACGATTCTCTCCGCACGCATTTCCACACGCACCACAGTTCGAAGAATCTGTCGTCAAATCCGTACAGCCATTGGCACAACACGTCCCGGAACACAGGCCAAGATCGTAGTCACACACACACGCATAGTTGCCATTATATATCGGCTGGCAGGTTTCATATTTCTTACATTCTATGCCGCAACCACCGCAATTGTATATCCCAGGATCCACGCATCTGTCGTCACAACAAAGCTGTCCCTTCATACAATAATAAGTCCCCGACGATCCGGCACACGAAACCATCCAATCTGACGCGTTATTGACCTCGTCGGCACACGAACTCAGACCAGCCGCCAGAAGAATACATAATCCCAATCTTTTCATTTTAACTGCCCCATCTGCATAAACGCGTCACTTAGCTTTCGTTGGCCCGTTGCCGGTGTTTCAGCGCTCTCCAGCATTCATACCCCGTGTGCGTGCTCATCAGTTTGTTGACCGACGCCCCAATCGCAATCCCGACAAACGGGAAATAACGCGTCCATTTCTTGGACACCATCAGCGTCATGACCCGCGCCACGAGCTTCACAAGCGATTTGCTCATTTCCCGCGTCGAAAATTCCCCCATCGCCAAATCGACAATCGCATACAAAGAGGGCTCCTTCTCCTCTTCATACGCCTCCTCAAGCGATGCACAGACAAGCAAAAATGCCAACTTGCGCTCCCTCGGGTCCTCGATGTCAAACCCCGCCAGATGCGCCAGCGCAAGCGTCATTTCGAGTTCGTATTTCAATGCGATGAGCGCATCCAGCGCACTCGCACCAAAAATGGAAAACACCGTCCCGACAAACGGAATCAGCCCCGGCACGGCACTCAGTCCCCCGCCCGCCGCCGTCAGATTCGAATAATGCATGATGATGAACTGCACCGTGCGCTTTTCGCGTTTCCCCTCCGGCACGTGCTGGGCCAGCTTTTTGGCGCGTTCGACAACCCTGATGATGCTTTCGTTTCGGGCCACGATTTTGTCAATAATGCGAATGACGTCCCGAGCCCCTTCCTGCTGTTGATTTCCCATTCGATGCTCCTCATTTTCGATCTGTCGAACGCAACGATATACAAACTGTCCATGCCTGTCCGTGGCCGTCGCGCAGGCCCATGGCCCTCGCGCAACGCGCCGGCTACGGCTCTCGCCACACGCCGGCGGCGTCGGCTATGGCTTCGCCATACGCCTCCGCTTCTATCTACGCCTTGTAGTATGAAATCGGCCCCGTCTCAAGACCTCTCACGTCCGAACGCGTTTCGGCAACACTCCGATCAATATGGCACTCGCCACCACAATCGCACAGCCCACAAGCGCGGCCGTACCCGGGAGCTCGTCCCAGATAAAAAAGGCCATGATGAGACTCGAAAACGTCGATACATAAATAAACGGCGCCACAATGGTGGCCGGCGCATACCGGTAGGCTCGGGTCATGAAAATCTGCGCCGCAAACGCCGTCAGTCCAGCCCCGACAAGACCCACCCAGGTCAGCGCGTCCGGCATCGTCCACGGGACAAATATCGCCGACAGTCCCGCCACCAACGTCGACGTGCCGAGAAGCCACATCACAATCGTTTCCGACGACTCCGTCTTCTGCAAAACGCGCACACATGTATACGCCAGCGCCGAAAACACACCGGATCCAAGGGCAATGAGCGCCGCAGGCTTGATTCCCCCCACATCGGGATGGACGATAAGCGTGATGCCGACAAACGCCAGGCCAACCAGCGCATACACCCACCAGCCAAAACGCTCCCGCAAAAAAATCGCCGCAAACAAACACACAAACACCGGCGACGTCTGATTGAGGCCGTTGGCCAACCCAAGCTCAAGGCGCGAAATAGACCAGATATACGACAGGGCACCCACGGCGCCCAAAAATCCGCGCAAAAAAAGAAGACCCACCCGTTGTCCCGCCGTCCGGGGTCTCAGCCCAAGCAACGTCATGACAAGGAGAATGACAAACCCCACCCCCGTGCGAAAAAACGCACATTCAAAAGGCTGAACACTGGTACAACACGCCTTGAGAATGGCCGAACTGACGCCAAACCACAGTCCCGCAAAACACATCAGCGCAATGGCGCGAGGAATATTGCCCGCCGTCGCGGATACGGACGCGGCGTCGCGGTGTGTATCCCCGTGCCGAAAAATTCCCATCGGCAGGTGAGGCATGGGCTATTTGCAACTCTTGCACGATTTACACGAACCGCCGCAACCGCCACAGGCGGCGGCGATTGCCTCTTTAAAATGCGCTTTGATAAAAGATTCACCAAGCTGTTTGCGCGCCAGTTCCGGCTCCACTTCAAGCACCGTGCGCAACCAAAACTGCGAAATGGGCGCGGTGTCGTTGCGCTCCAGAAGCGCATGAATCAACTCGGTGGCCGTTTCCCGATCATAAGCATCCCACAACGCCTTGATGTACGAATTGTAGGTCGTGGGCACGTCGATATTGGCCTTGGCATCGATCGCCTCCACCAACGGCTTGACGTCATGCGTCGTACGCGCCACTTTGAACGCCTTCGTGACGGCCGAACCGCGGAACTGGAAAATGAGAATGCCAATGACCATCAAAGCGGCACCGGCAATAATCAGTGTGTTTAAATCCATAAAAATCGTCTACCCTGTATCCTCAAACAAAGATAAAAATCCCAAGAAAAGGCGCGCCATGCCTAATGATTGTGGCCGCGATTGTCAAGTGTTACGCGTTTTCCCGTCGCCGTCGCCTCCACAGACTCGCCACCCCCGCCAGACCGCCTGCCGACACCAAAAACATCCAGCCCGTGGGCGACGCCCCCGGGCTGCGAGGCTCCGACGCACATTCCAAATACGCACGCGTCGCATCCTCACGCGCTATCTCGGCCCAGTACCCCGAACCGCACACGTCAAAATTCGCCTGGCAGTCCGTTCGTATTTCAAACCAGTCCCTCCAAAACCCGTCAAAAAACGTTTCATCCCCCGTCTCGTAATACTGAGCAAAGGCTATCGCAAAATCCCGGCTCGCCTCAATCGCCGCCGCCACCACGGGCTGATTCTCTTCCTCAGTGCAGTCGTCGGTAAAATCGGAATGCCTCAGCCCGTCGCGCTCCTCTTTGTATCCAGGGTAAATCGCCTCGACATAGTTCATCACGGCGACGATCTTGTGAAACTGATCATCATAGGATCGCACCGTGTGCGAAAAGGAGTCCGCCACAAGATGCGCCGCATAACCATAATAATAGGCCGTGGCGTTGACCGTCAGATCGACCATCCCGTAATAGTCGAGATACAAATCCATCTGGATGTTGAGCATCTGATCCGTGGCAGAACGGTATTTGTAGGCCGAACGCACAGACTGCATAAAGGATTCACGCGCCCCCTCAATGGCCTTGAAATCCCCCTCAAAATAATCGTCATGCTTGCCCCGGCAGGCGTGGACATACTGCCCGCTGTCGTCCGGATCCGCATGTTCCGCGCGCGTATGCGCGAGATTCCCCGAGGCATGCCCGTCGGAGTCCGGAGCCCGGACCCCCACAAACAAACTCATCAAAATAAACGCCTGCTCCTGACTCAAAGGCCGGCCCAGCTTTTTTATGTTCGACCGCACCCCGTCAATGACGCGCAACGTCGTGCGATCGGTGGGAAGTTCCACCCGGCCCACATTGGGGGCAAACGTTTCGAGCACATCGATGAAGGAATCGTAGGCAATTTCTT
Source organism: uncultured Myxococcales bacterium (assembly GCA_945875805.1). Classification (GTDB taxonomy): domain Bacteria; phylum Myxococcota_A; class Bradymonadia; order UBA4248; family UBA4248; genus UBA4248. The sequence continues at coordinate 7,006 of CAMCLY010000024.1, forward strand.
CGTGACACGAATGTCCAAAGCGTCCGCCGATTTGATAGGCATGGGCCATGGATGCCGGAACGGCCAGAAATACAGACATACCCAGCCATATCGCGCAAAAAAACGTTCTTCCAAAAGTAGGTCTCTTCATATTCAGCGTCTTTTTTTAGAAATTTCTGATTTTTTTTTTGGGGGGGAAGCCTCCCCCTGCGCGGCTATTTCGGCGTCGCCTCAATACGCCGCTACCCCCTCTGCGCCGCATGAATGGCTCGGCTCAAAATATCGCCCCAAGGCGCAAAACCGTGCGGTATTGCATGTAATGAATGACGGGGGCATGCGTCACGGGCGCTTCGAGTCGCAACGAAAGCGGCAACAACGAAATGACGAGGTGCTGGAACAGCACCCACCTCAAATCGATGGGCGCAAAGTCGAGAAACACCCCGGTGGAACCGGCATCGTCCAGCGTCGTGTCGAACGTCAGCACCGACACGCCGATGAGAAAACTCGCATGAACATAAGGCGCGACCACCTCGTAGTCGATCCCGAGACCAAGGTCGAACACGCCGGAATTCCAGTCCCCATCGATTTCCTGAGAACGCCACATGTTCTGTTCGGCATGGAGGAGCACCGAGAGCGTCGTGGTGACGCGATACCCGACGGTGAGGGCAAATCCCACGGTTTCGGCGAGGTAGGAGGAATCGGATTTGTCGGTAAGCAGACTGGAACCAGCACCGGCCAGGATGGTCCAGCGATATCCCTCGGGAAGGTGTCCCATCCACCAGGGACGCTCGCCGTCCTCGTCGTCGTACTGATCGTGGTGTTCGCCCTCAATGGTGCTGGAAACCGTGTTCTCTTTTGCCCGTCCGTCCATATCGTCCCGGGCCGCGGCGGGACGCGCCACGCCAAAGGCCAAAGCCCACATCAGACAGAATGCCGCGATGCGCGCGGCCCAGAAAAGAAGCCTCATAACGTAAACTCCACGCCAAGCGTCGTGCGGTACTGAATGACGACGAGGGGTATGCCTTCAAAAGAAGGCACCCCGACATAGAGGGTGAAAGGGGCGATATTGATGGCGATTTTGCGGTGAAGCCGCATGTGGTAGCTCGACGGGACGAGTTCGACATAAGCCCCGACGGTGCCGGCCGGATCGGGCGGCGCGGGCGTCTGGAGAATACTGGCCCCCACGGCAAGCGATGTCCTCATGCGCCGCTTAAAATAAAAGACCTCGCCGCCAAGTCCAACGTTGAGACTCCGCTGGTGAGATTTGTTCAGGGCTTCATAGCCTTCCCATCCGACGAGGGAGAGTTCGAGAAAACCGCCCCAGCGCCCCATGCGGAACCCGCCCCGAAACCCAACCGAATAACCGCCATTTTTCTCGTTGTTGTTGAGGATCTGGGTCAGGTAGGACTCCGAACCGGTGACGGCAAAGGCCGCCCTGAAACGCGGGCCGATGTCAGGGCGAGCGGGGCTGGCAAACGCCGACGCGGGAGAAAATTCAAAACACAGGGCGCACAGACATGCCCCCGTGAAAACCAAGATAAAACGCCACCATGCACGATGGCAAAGCGGAGAAAGTGTCAAGAGCCCCTCAAAAAACGAAGTGTTGAAAATCTGACGGTCCATCGTTGAAAAATCCGTCGCGAGTGGCCCGGCCGGTCCAATAAAACCGCCAATGAACTGATTTTAAAAACGTTTTATTTCTCAAAAACACAAGGATATTGACCGGCCGGGCCGAAAGATAAAGGGCGCGGGCGTATTGAGGCCTGGCCGAAATAGCCCGCGCAGGGCCGGGCGTATCCGCCCAGAGGGCGGATAGCCGGCCGCCACCAAACGACGCTCCGGCGAGATCCGTCATCGACGGTGCAAAATCGCGCGAATCAGGGGCGCAAATGTGGTAAACGGGCGAGTCTCGCCGGGAATTCACTACGGCAATGTGACGGGCAAGAGGCAGACGGTCTCGTGTTATTGGACGTGTTTTTGGAGGCTTCGAATGGAAGTTGCGGTCATTTTGAGCGGTTGTGGGGTACTCGACGGTTCGGAAATCCACGAATCGGTATGTCTGGCGCTGAGTTTGGAGCAGGCTGGACACAGGGTTTCGTATTTTGCGCCGGACATGGCGCAGGCCGTGGTGACGAACGGGATGACGGGGCAGGTGCTGGACGAGACACGCAATGTGCTTGTGGAATCGGCCCGGATTGCACGGGGGAAAATTCGACCGTTATCCGAGATGGGCAAATTTGATGCAGTGGCGTTGCCGGGCGGGCTCGGGGCTGCGAGGAATCTGTGCGATTTTGCGGTTCGCGGGGCAAAATGCGAGGTCAACGGGGAGGTTGCGCGGGCGCTGAAATCGGCGCATGAGGCGGGCGCGGCCCTGGGATTTATGTGCATTGCTCCGGTCATTGCGGCGCGTCTGTTCGAGGGCGTTCGTGTGACGCTGGGGGGAGACGGGGCCGAGGCGCGCGCGTGCGAGGCCATGGGGGCACACCACGTCGTCTGTCGTGCCGACGAGGCATGCATCGACAAAACATGGCGTGTGGCGAGTGTTCCCGCCTATATGACGGCGCGTTCGATTTCGGAATGTTTTGAAAGTGCACGTGCGCTTGTATCCGCGCTGGAAACGCTTTGCGATCATTAGTCAGCAATGGAATACCGCGGCCGTCCGGGCTCTGGGACGCATGAGGTTGCCGCGTGGGAGGCTGTATGCCAGGGTATTTGATCAAATCGGCGAATTTTGTGGCTGAAATTGGAAACGATGATGAACTCGTTCATCTTGCGGAAGTCGAGACGATTCAAAAAGATACCAAAGTTCGGATCCTGCCCGGCAAGGAGTGGATCGAGGCCAAAAAAGTTCCGATTCTGCGCAAGGTCTGGGGGCTTGATGTACCGATAGCTGAGGTACCTCCGCCCATCAATCGCGTGGCACAGCTTGGGGTTGGGTCGGCTTCATCGCCAGTTCCCCCGCCCCCTTCGGTGCCGCCCGTGGCTTCGGTGCCGCCCGTGGCTTCGGTGTTGCCCGTGGCTTCGGTGCTGCCCGTGGCTTCGGTGGCTTCGGTGCCGCCGCCCAGTCCGGCGAAACCCCCACGTCTTGGCACGGTCGTCGATTATAACCCGCTGATGCACAGCGCCGATTATGGGTGCACCTCGCATGACGACACGGTGCCCCAGGATATCGCGCTCATCAGGGGGGACGCGCAAACCGCAGGCTTTCAGTCGATTGCGTCGGACATAATGGTCGCCGTGGATTCCGAGGACAACGAGTCGCTCGACATGCATGCCATCGCCCAGGCGGCCGAAAGTTCGATGATCTTTGAAATCCGCGATCTTTCCGAGGATGCGTCCCCTTCGGACTCCGTGCAGAATCTCGATGACATCGTGCTTGAGCCCGATGCCGCTCAGGACGTCAGGCAGGATTCAGAGATCCACGCCGACGAAGCCCCCCCTCCGGCGTATAAAGCCTGCGCAAGTCCCATCGAGGTATTCAACGCGACCGAGCCGGTTGCTGACGACGGACATGGGTTCGTCGCGGGCCAAGACTGTGACGTCGAAACGGCTGACGTTGCCCGGGAAACCCTCGACACATCGCTTGAACACCTGAGTTCAAAGGAATCCAGCTCGGACACCCAGAAGGGGCGTTTCAACACCCCCGACGATGCGGAATGCCCCCCCGAAACGCAACCTTCTGAAACACAGCCTGTATCTGACGGGGCGCTGCAGAAGCGTTCGCAGGAACTTTTTGAAAAAATGGGGCGTCTTGCCGAAGACGAATACATAGAAGTGGCGCCGGATGAAGTGACGTATGTCATGGAATCTCGCCGCATCGAAGAAGATCATCGCCAGTGCGAGGACGAGGCCCCTCGTCAGGGCCTGCATACGCACACGCCAGCCATCGAAGCGTCGAGCATCGAAGTGGCCATCGGCGAGGATCCGCCCCCGCGTCGCGAGGATTCCTCGCCCCAGTCACCATGTTCCCCCGAAGAAAAAGCGCACCATGCTTCGGACGCTCTGAACGGTGCATCCCCGGGAAATGCGGATTTCCAGCCGGACGCCGTTTCGTCCCCGTCTCGCGTACGGATGCACAAAACCCCCGGCAGGAGTGAAAAACGCCGTAGCCATAGCCTCGACGGGGCCATTCTTGGAGACCCCGAAGACCTGAACCTGCACGGTCATTCGTCTCCTGTCATCGCATCCCGTGAGGCACGTTCCGCCGTGCCCGAAACGGGAGAACTCACCAATCTTGAGGAAATCCGGGCCGCACGGGCGGCCATCCGTGCGGCAGAAGCTGTGGCCCAAAAAGAACGCCTCGATTCGCTCATCCTCAAACGCGCGGCCCAGCTCGTCGACGCCCTCGAAGCCTATCATCAAAAGACGTTAAAAAACGCCCAGTTCCCAGACGAAGAAGGACAGACCAGGATCTCACCGCGAGCCAAACCGCGCGAGGACGAAGACCATTCGGACATCCTCAAGGTGCGCAAACGCGCAGAACTCGACCGCATGTTTGCCGATGCCCGAAAGGAAGTCTGCGCAGAAGATTCCATCGACGAGACGACGACACACAGACATACGATTTCCAATCGTCGCCTGGATGAAGATGAACACTCCGACATCCTCAAAGTCCGCAAACGTTCGGAACTCCGACGCTTATTTGAAGGCGAAAAAGACGAACTCGTCGATTCGTCCAACCGCGATTTGCGCGGCATTTTTGAAAAACAGGACGAATTGCATTTATTTTTGGCCAATGCCGTACGCGAGAAGGAATCGGAGGTGGAACATGCGACGGGAAACGCCCCGTCCGAATCTTCGAGAGATGGCTCGGGCATGGCGTCGGGGGAAGGCGCACCGTCGACAGGCACATCAGGCGAAACGCGCGAGACCTGTGACGAAACCTTGCAGTCGTTGACCAATGCCCGGCCCGTCAACCACGAACGCGCCGTGGTGCGCGTCTCCAAGGCGGCCAGCGAAAATACCGCCATCATCGCCAACCCCGTCTCCTCGTCCAAACACGACACCCTCAGCGACGCCTTTTTTGCCGAAAAACTCATGGCCGGTGAAAAACGCCTCAATCATCTGGGCTCGCTGTACCTCACCAACATGCGTATCTGGAATGTGCATGATATGGGAACGTCTCACGAACATTATGAAGCGTTTGATGTCGGTCGTATCAGCGGCATCACGCGGAAACCACAAACGAACTGGTGGCTTCTGGCCCCCTATATTCTCGTCATCGTGGGAATCGCGGTGGCCTTCCTGTTCAAAATGTACGTGATCATTCTGGCGTGTGCGCTGTACGCGGTCGTGATGTTTCTTGTGTGCCACCACTTCTTTTTCAGAACCATCATCCAGATTGACGTGGGCCCGACGTCGATCAAAAGTCGCCCGCTGTCCGGCCGGGAACGCGCCAATATCGATGCGTTTATCCATAACGTGATGGCCGTCAGCAGCGAAAACAAAACCTGATGCACGCCTCTCCGCCCGCTTTCCTCGCCCCGCGTACCGAGAAGGCGTGTTTCATCCCGACCAGGGCGGGGGAGAACTCCCCCGCGAGCCCACCATTAGGCGTTCATATCCGCCCAGTTTTTGCCGACCTTGACTTCCACCTTGAGGGGGATGCCGATATCGACTGCATGTTCCATGGCTTCCCTGAGCAAGGCGATGGTTTGCGGCACTTCGGAATCCGGACATTCCAATAAAAGTTCGTCGTGAATTTGTACGAGGAGGGTGGCGTGCAGGTGATGGGCATGCAACGCATCGTCCAGTCGAAGCATGGCGCGCTTGACGATATCGGACGCCGAGCCCTGGATGGGCGTGTTGGTGGCGATGCGTCCCCCCGTGGCCTTGATCATGGCGTTGGTACTGAACAACTCCGGAATGGGGCGTCGATGTCCCAACAACGTCCGCACCTCTCCCTGTTCTCTTGCGGTCTCGGTCAGTTTCTCCAGGTACTGCATCAGGGTAGGAAACTGAGCGTGAAAGGTGTCCAGGAATGCCTTGGCTTCTTTTTTGTCGATGCCTGTCTCACGCGCGAGTTTCTGGACCCCCATGCCATAAATCAGGCCGAAATTGATTGTCTTGGCGAGTTGTCGTTGAGCTTTGGTGACCTCGTGAATGTCGATATTGAGGAGCGCGGCCGCAGTACGGGCGTGGACGTCTTCGCCGCGCTGGTAGGCGCCGCACAACACGGGTTCATGTGAAAAGGCGGCCATCAATCTGAGCTCGATTTGGCTGTAATCCGCGCTGACAAAGGAACACCCCGGCGATGGGATGAACGCGCGTTTGATTTGTCGTCCGAGTTCGGTGCGGGCAGGAATATTCTGCAAGTTGGGTTCGGAGCTCGACAGACGCGTGGTGGCGGTGACGCATCCGTTAAACCGACCGTGAATGCGATGTGTCTGTGGATCGGCAAGTTCGGCCAGGGAGTCGGAGTATGTCGAACGGAGTTTGCTGATGGCTCGGTAATCGAGGATGATTTGTGCAATCGGATGATCGATGGATTCGAGCGTGTCCTGGTCGGTAGACAGACCGTAGGTGCTTTTCTTTTTGGTCTTTGGGGTGAGTCCGAGGGTCTGGAAGAGAAACTGTGCCAAGGATTTCGGACTGTTGATGTTGAAATCGGCATCGCTAAAAGAATGGGCTTTTGCGTCGAGCTTTTGGAGTTCCTCGTCAAAATGGCGGGCCAGGGCGTGCAGAGCCTGCACATCGACCCCGATGCCATGAAACTCCATGTTTGCCAATATCCCCGCGACGGGCAGATCGATGTCTCGATATACCTCGGTGAGGAGGTTGGCCTGGAGTTCGTCGGGGAGGATCTCGGCAAGCTGAACGATGATCTGCGCCCAGGTACCCGCAATATTGGCCATGGCGTGATCTGGCAACGCGAGGAAATCCGCTTTCTTTTTGGTCTGAAGAAGCCAGGTTTCGGGCGAGCTGGGGAGTTCGACGTCGAGGTAGTTTCGGGCGCAAATTCCAAGGGTGGTCTGGGATTCCGGATGGAGGAGGTATGCGGCGATTTCAACGTCAAAACATGCGGCGATGTCGATAGGATGCCGATGCGAAAGTGCCAGCGCCACCAGAGGTTTGACACCATACACGGATTTTGGATGGGGTGAGTTTAAGAACTCAAGCAGGATAGGAAGGCTGTTTTCTGACGCATTGGACAGAGCAAACAACGAACGTTGGGTGTGCATGGGGAAGTAGACCGCGCGCGACGCCGTGGAAAGGGCGATCCCAAGTAGTTCCGGACGCACCACGCTTGTGTTTTTGGGGACGGGAAGAATGGCAACGCGCGCGCCTTCTTTATACACGTCACCGATAAATTCTTTTAACGACGCGGTCGTGGAGAGCACTTCGGTATCGAAGAGTTGGCGTCTGAGTCCGGCCGGAGATTTCGGACAAAAAAACGCGCGTGACCTGGGATCGGGCACAGGGCTGGCGTGTTCAGACGCGGGTAAAGGCGTAGCGGGCTCCGCTCCGATCTGCGTCTCAGTCTGCGTCTCAGTCTGCGTCTCAGTCTGCGTCTCAGTCTGAGGAATGACGGCTTTGGGAACACTCGGATCGACCGTCACATCAGGCCCAAGGATGTCGTGCAAAAGCCGAATCATATCGAGGGCCGAAAAGACTTCGCGTACGTCTTTGGGCCTGGGGTTTAGCGCGTCAAATGCGAGGTGTACGGGAGCATCGTACGCAAGCGAAACGAGTTGTTTGGACAGGGCGGCCTGGGGGGCAAAGGCATCCAGGTTTGCGCGCTGGGCAGGCTTGGTGATTTCAGCACGGCGAGCGATGAGTTCCTCAAGCGAACCAAACTTGACGATGAGCGCCCCGGCGGTTTTTTCGCCGATACCCTTGCATCCGGGGATATTGTCGCTGGTGTCGCCCGAGAGGGCGAGGACGTCGGCAACGCGGGCAGGTTCGACCTTGAATCGCGCAATCACGTCGTCGATGGTGACAAAATGGGGGCCCTCGTGGGATTTGGCCATCGCATCAAAGAGACATACCGTATCGACGCCGTTCTGGCGTTCGACGAGTTGCATGAGATCCTTGTCGCTTGTCGCAATGACGACGTGCCAGTCCTGTTGTCGCGCCTGCCGGGTGAGGGTGGCAATGATGTCATCGGCTTCATACCCCTGGGCATCGTAGGCATGAAGCCCAAGCGCATCCGTGATTTTTCGGAACCATGGAAACTGCAGGACGAGGGCATCCGGCGGAGCCCCACGTTGGGCTTTGTACTCCGAGTAAAGCGCATGTCGGAATTTGGGTCCGCGCATCTCGTGCGCCAGGGCGACGGCATCGGGATGGATCCGACGAATGACGGACAAAATCATCGAAGTATAAAAATGAAGCGCATTGGTCGGGAATCCCTTGCTGTTGTTCATGGCGGGAGACGCGAAAAAGGCGCGGAAAATGTAGTTTGAAGCATCAAAAATGAGCAGTCGTTTCATGGCTGGCGTTTCCCGGCGCGCCAACGGCGCGCAAAAAGAGAGACAAGGAGTCCCAACATGACCACGAACAAGGCCAGGGTGGGATGGGAGGACCTGTGAAGCGGCATGCCTGCACAGGAGGATCCCTGTTTGGTTTGCGCAACAAAGGATCCAAAAACTTGAAGTTCCTGCCGGATGGATTCAGGCCAATGGTCGCGTGCGGTCATGGCCATGAGTTCCTCCTGGCTGAACGCCTGCAAGGCGTTCAGCCAGTGAAACTTGGCTTCTTGGCGAAGGGTTTTGACGTCATCGCTACGGAGGATATCCTGAGTGAGGATATTCTCCGGACGGGGCATTTTTTTGAGCGCAATCGCCGTCGCCACAAGAGACGCCATGGCGGATTGCGTTTTGTCGGACTGCATCCATACGCGATTGAGAATGTCCCGCGCAGCATCGTATTGCCCACAGAGGAGATGCCCGAGACTGACGTAAATCTGGTTTGGCCCCTGACACGCCTTCGTTTTTTTGAGATTTACGAGGTCTTCTGCGAGTGGAATGCGGTCAAGTGCGAGATCGGTTTTGAGGCTCTCACACAGGAATGTGTCTTTGAGCATCTCGTTTTTGAGGATTTCCGGCCGGATGTCGTTCCAAACGAGGCGAGCCTCTTCAAACTTCTGAAGCCCGTACAGGGCGCGCGCCTTACCGGGCAGAATGGTCTTGTGATGGAACTTCGAGAATCCCTCGTCGGCGAGCTGAATGGCGAGTTCGTACTGCCGGGTATTGAGAGACCATGAAATGGCATTGAGATAGAGAATTTCGACATTGGGATGACGCGCAATGGCTTCCCGGGTGCGTTCCAGAGCTTTTTGCTCGTCGCCCAGTTCGGCGTCGAGCGATGTGAGCGCCGTGAGAATGGCGAGATTCTCCGGGCTGAGCCGATGGGCATGGAGGTACTGCTCTCGCGCCTCGGCGTTTCGACCGGCTTTGGTGAGCAGTTTGGCCGTAATCTGGTGAAGCGCAAGAATGGAGGTGTTGTGTTTGACGGCCGCCAGACACGTCTCCAGGGCGTCGTCGCGTTCGAGTTCTTTTTTGACGAGGCAGAGCCCGGCGAGGGACTCGGGATCCTGCGGAACGAGACGAAGGAGGTGTTTAAACACAGGCTCCGCCTCGGCGTATCGGCCGAGTTGCGTCTGAGAAGCCCCCAGCACTCGAAGGATGGCAACGCTGTCGGGCGACTGTTTGGAGAGGCGTTCGGCCAAATTGACCGCGGAACGCCAGTTTTTTTGGTTGTACGCGTCGATCATGGCCGTCTCCTGCGCAGTCATCTCCTGAGAAGCCGAGGCGACCTGGTGATCGGCATTTTGGGCAAACCCCGGGGCAGACAGGAGACAAAGGCAGAGCGCAAATCCGCCCGCATCGCAAAATTTTAGCAGTCGATGTTTTTTCATGGCCAAAGTGAGGGTGACGGGGATGAAAACCAAAGAGGCAAAAAAAAAGCGCCGGAGTCCGGCGCTTTTACCATGACAGCTGGGTTAATACATAAGTTTCAGACCGACGAACCATTCGAGGTTGAGGGATTCGGTACGTTTGATGCGCGAACCGGTGGCATCGAGGGCCTTGCTGTACGTCGGGTTGCGCTCTTCGAGAACGTTGTCCATGACGAGGCCGTCTTTCTGGTCGCTGTCGAGTTTACCCGTGGTGGTGTTGAACGTTCCGCGGTCCTTACCGATTTTGGTAAAGGTGATGAAATGGTTCTGGCTGTAATCGACGGCCACCCCGGCGTTGATCTGGACGTACTGGATGGGCTGAATGGAGAGGTTGATGGCCCCGCCGACGGTGGCGAACCCTTCATAATCGAAAAGCCCGTCTTCCATGACTTCGAGCCCCTTGGTGCCATTGGCCATGTCGGCGATGTGCGAGGCACCTGCGTTGGACCATTTTTCGGCGACCCATCCGCATCCCTCGCCGAGCTGACCGGTCACGCCCTTGTAGCACGTGCCCGTGCCAAACGCATCGGCCAACTCGCTATAGGCACGCCCCTCGCCGACGTACTTGAAGTAACCACGCAAATCGATTTTGACGTTGCGCTGGAATTTGGTGTCGATGCTCTCGTAGGGGATAAACTCGATGCCGAGGTCGACGCGTCCCCACATGCCCGGATCGACGCGTTTTTGGTTGGACCCGTAGTCTTGGAAATCGTCGGTGCCGACGGGCAATCCGTATTGCAGACGGATATAGGGATCGACAAAGGCGAAGCGGTGTGAGGCGGCGACGGCAAAGATGAACTCGTGGACGCCGGAACCGGCACCGTCGTTGTCGATGGCGCGCGTCTTGCCGGTGGGGGCAACGTAATCAAACGACAGCGTGACCGTCGAACGACCGGTGTTGTTTTCCCACGGACGCTCGGGAATGAAATGGCGCTCGGTGTTATAAGGGCTCCACGCAATCCCGAAACTCATGTCGCCAAACCCCGTGCGTTCGCGACCCTTGAGCGTCTCGCCATCCTTAAGATCGAAAAAGCGGTAGGGACGGTCGGCGCTGATGTTGGCCGGACTGAACCACGACTTGCTCGAATCGATCTGAAACTCCGGATCGTCGCTCGACGTGTCGAACTTGTAACTCGCCTGATCCGAAATGATGATGGGCATGTGCATGCGGAAAGACAAATCATGGAACATGCCGATTTCGAGATCGATGTCGAAGCGGTTGACGACGCGCTTGTATTCGAGTTCGTTGAGAAGACGCACGGAGCCGTTGTCATAATATTCGCGTTTGAGTTTTGCCCATTCATGACGCTGAACGAACTTGGGCGTCAGTGAAATGTCGAAGGGATCGCTGACTTTTTCACTTCCGAGGTAGACCTCGTCCGCCGCGTCGAGGACGTCGGTCAACTCGGCAGCCATCGCCCCAGACGACGCCAACGTACCAACCATTGCCGCCAAAAAAGCCAGTCTCTTCACGTTGCCATGATACATGCTGATTCTCCTTCACTGCCCGGGAAATGTCGGGCAACAGACCGTGAGTTCGGGTAAAATACCTCTATGTAACCTGTTCAAAAAACGCGTTTGGGCACTCCGCGACCGATTGCGGTATGGGCTGTATACGCGGGCCGGACGTGGAATGACAAAAAATCCATAGCCCTATAGCACAAGGCGCGGGCGTTTTCCAGTACACCCCCCACGTGTGATTTCGGATTATGATAATGTCAGGGCGATTTTTGAGCCGATTCCGGAATGGGCGCGGGCTGTCTGCCACGGGCAGACACGCCCCGCGCGCGCGGCTATGGGCGCGCGGGGCCCTCGTCGGGCCCCTCCCTCGCCCATACGCCGCGCCTTTTATGGGGATGCACGGCGTGACGCCGCGTGTCGGGCGGATGACGGATTGCGCGGTGAAAACGTCCGGACGCCATGACCTCCATGATCACAAAAAAAGGGCCGGGCGTATCCGCCTGCGGCGGATAGCCCGGCCGGCGCGTCGTATGGAGCCATGCGACATAGACGCGCCACGGAGGGCACAGGCCGCCTGCGGCGGACAAGCCCGACCCGCAAAAAAACAGGCGAGTCCGAACAAAAAGAGGATAAAGAAAATGTTCGGTCACTGGCGAGGCAGGTCTGCGTCGTCCTTTGCAAAGAGGGCGCGATGTGATAGAGCGGCGCGGACAGATGTGCATTTTTTTAACCCGCAAAAAGAGGTTGACATGAGCGATCCCATACTTGAGCTGCTTGAGTCTGCAAAGAATGCGTGCGACGAGCTTCCGGAGAAGCTGTTTATTTTTCCGCTGACGGAAAACGTCATTTTTCCGGACGTGATGATGCCGATTGTGGTCTCGCCGGGGCCAATGCTGGAACAGGTCAAACGGGCGCAGACACACAGCGACTATCTCGGATTTTTGTGGGGCAAGGGCGACGACCCGACGCGGATGAGGCCGGCGGATTTGGCGCGCGTGGGATGCGTGGGACGCGTGATCCGGATGGCGCGGATGCCGGACGGCTCGTACACCATGATCGTCCATTGCGTGAAACGCATGAAGATCATCTCGTTCCTCAAAAGCGACCGACTCATCGCCGAGGTAGAGTATCTCAGTGACGTCCTGGTCGAGTCGGAGGAACTGACCGCGTACTGGCGCAACATCCAGCAAAGCCTGAACAAATTTCTCGACATGGAATCGACGGCGGTGCCGCGGGAACTGCTTTCGGGCATGATTCAGATCGACCGGCCGAGCAAACTGGCCGACATGTGCGCGGCGCATTTCGACATTCCCAACGAAAAACGTCAGGAAATTCTGGAAACGCTCGACGTGAGAAAACGCCTCGAAACCGTGTACGAATTTCTGGTGCGCGAGCTGGAACTGGCGGCGCTCGGGCAGAAGATTCACGACCAGATTCGGGAGCGCATCGAACAGAGCCAGAAGGAGTTCTTTCTGCGCGAACAGCTGCGGGCAATCCGCAAGGAACTGGGCGAGGAAAAAGACGAAATCGCCCTGGCGGTGCAGAACTACCGCGAAAAAATCGTGTCGTCCGGGATGTCGCAGGAGGCGGCGGAACGCGCCGAGGAGGAGATCAAGCGTCTGGCCGTGCTGACGCCCGAATCCAGCGAAACCAACATCATACGGACGTATCTCGACTGGCTGTGCGATCTGCCGTGGAACAAGGCGACGGAGGATGTGCTCGATTTGAAGTACGCCGAGCGCGTCCTTGAGCAGGATCACTTCGGGCTCGACGATATCAAGCAGCGCATTCTTGAATTTCTCGCCGTGCGCAAACTCAAGCCCGACCATCAGGGGCAGATCATCTGTTTTCTGGGCCCTCCGGGGGTGGGCAAAACGAGCCTCGCGCGGTCGATCAATCGCGCCCTGAAACGCAAATTTTATGGATTTTCGCTGGGCGGTGTCAAAGACGAGGCCGAAATCCGCGGTCATCGCAGGACGTATGTCGGCGCCATGCCCGGCAAGATTTTGCAGGGCATCAAACGCGTCGGCGTGCGCAATCCGGTGTTTGTCCTGGACGAAATCGACAAACTGGGCAGCGACTGGCGCGGAGACCCGTCGAGCGCCATGCTCGAAGTCCTCGATCCTTCACAGAATACCGCGTTCAACGACCACTATCTCGACGTGTCGTTTGATCTTTCGGACGTCATGTTCATCGCGACGGCCAACGATGCGTCCACCATCCCAAGGCCGCTTCTGGACCGTATGGAAATCATCGAGCTGTCGGGGTACATCGACGAAGAAAAATTCCAAATCGCGCGCCGTCACATCGTCCCCAAGGAAATCGCCGAACACGGGATGAAAAAGGAAGACATGCAGTTCACGCCGAACGGCCTCAAACGCGTCATTCGCAGCTATACGCGCGAAGCCGGGGTGCGCGAACTCGAACGCATGATCGCCAAAGTGTGCCGCAAAAACGCTCGCCATATCGCGGCCGGCGAGCCGCCGGTGGCCAAGATTACCCCCGAAAATGTGTCGGAATTTCTGGGCTCGCCGATTTATACGGACGAGGTCATCAGCCGCGGATTGCAGCCCGGCGTGGCCGTGGGACTGGCCTGGACACAGTTCGGAGGCGAGATTTTGTTCATCGAAACGACGCGGATGCCCGGTGTCGGCCAGCTCAAACTCACAGGCCAATTGGGCGAGGTCATGACTGAATCCGTTCAGATCGCGTTCAGCTTTATCCGGGCAAATATGCCGCTACTCAAGGTGACAGAGGAGATGTTCGCCAAGTGCGACTTCCATGTACACTTCCCCGCCGGCGCCATTCCCAAAGACGGGCCAAGCGCTGGAATCACCATCACCACGAGCATTCTTTCCCTCCTCTTGGAACAGCCCATCCCAGAACGGCTCGCCATGACGGGCGAGATTACCCTGACGGGAAACGTCCTCCCCGTGGGCGGAATCAAAGAAAAAGTCATCGCCGCCAAACGCGCCGGCGCACGCACGCTCGTCATGTGCTCCAAAAACCGCCGCGATGTCGATGAACTGGCACCGTATATCCAGGAAGGACTGACGTTCTTTTTTGTCGATCACTACCGCGAAGTGTACAAATTCGTCTTCGTACAGCGGTGCAAAATCGATCTCGGAAATCTCCCCAAAAATGTCCTCCATACGGTCAAGGGCACGGCCAAAAACGCACCCCTGCAGCAGGGAGACGACGAGGAAGAGGCCGAAAAAGGGGCAAAGAAAAACGCCAAAAACGCAGAAAGCACGGCCAAAACACAGGCCGTAGAACAGAAGGCCGAGGATTCATCCGACCAAAAAACATCTCACGAGGAAACGTAAAATGACATCGCATCCAAAGGGTTTATCGCGTAGCCTTCTCATTTTGTGCCTCCTGGCACTCGTCGCCCTCATGTCGGCGTGCACCAAGTCACCCGAAGAGGTGCGTGCCTGGATGCGCGACAAACGCGCACCGGTCAAAATGACCGAATTCATCCAGAACAAAAATTTCAAACTCGAATCCAAAGTGGAAGCCGTCATGGTTCTGGTCGAACGACAGAACAGCACGGTGTTGCCCGATGCCCTCAAGGAACCGCTCAAAACGGAAGAGATCAATCGCATCGTGGCAGGCGTCATCCCGAGATTGGAAGCGCTCCTTAGCTCCGACAGGGATTCCTATGAAACCCGCGTCAAAGACGCCTCCTATTACCTCCTGACCCTAGAGATTAACGACGAAAACCGCGCAGCCCTGATCGGTTTCATCCGCGACTGGCTCCACAGCGACAACTTCTTCCTCCCAATGGAAAAAGCCGGACGCGTCGAACATCAGCGCCTGTTTGAAGTCCTCGGTTCCGAATCCCTCCCCATCTATCGATGGGCCATCGACAAAAAACTCACGGAGTATGACGAGGCCCTCGCCAAGGAACACGCAAAAGAAGAAGAACTCAAGGCCAAAGGCGAAAAGTATAAAATTGTGTCGCGACCAAGCGACACCATCACGGCCACCTTGTCTTCAACCCTGCAAAGTCTCGAAGCCCTCAAATTGTCCGGCTCCAACGATATGGCCGCCGAACTCTTTTTGGAACGCATCGAAAAAACATACCCCAATATGCCGCGTGCCTATGTGTTGCCGTTCGCCAGCAATCCGTCCGCCAAGCTCCTTCCTATGGCTCGCCGCATTGCCACCGATCCGGAATACAAAAACGTCAACCTCAACTACTTCAAAGACGTCATGTTCGCGACGTACTACCGCAACGTCCAGAAAAAAGCCGGCGCCGAGGTCTGCGAGGACATCGTCAAAAATGACCGCACGGGATATTCTCGCTGGGACTGCATGGACCTCCTCGCCATTGAACGCGGACGTGACGGATTTGCCCCGCTCATCATGTCCATCCCCAACGATTACGGGATTCTCAAAACCCCGGACGATCACCCGACCTTGTTGGCCAACCCCACCATGACGTTCTGGAACTCCCTGCGCGTGTTCTGCTCACACCTCCCGGCAACGTTCAACAATCAGGTCCCGCTCGATGTTTTCCGTACCCTCATGGTCAAGGGGACAACCGTCACGCGGATGTTGTCCATGGCCTGCCTTTCCACCGTGGGCGTCGAAAGCGATGTCGCCCTGCTGAACACCCAGGCGTCAAGCCGTGAGGATATTCGCGGTTGGGGTATGCAGGTCTCCACCATGGGAGAACTCGCCGGATTCACCAGCGCCTTGCTCGAAAAACGCATCGCCATGCAAAAAGCCGAAGCCGCAAAACCCGAAGCCGCAAAACCCGAAGCCGCAAAACCCGACGCCGCAAAACCCGACGCCGCAAAACCCGACGCCGCAAAACCCGACGCCGCTAAACCCGACGCCGCAAAACCCGACGCCGCTAAAGCCGAAGCCGCTAAACCCGAAGCCGCCAAGTCTGATGAAACCAAGTCCGCAGAGGCGCCTGCCCCCGTTCCGGCATCCTAGGAGTTTCCCTTGAGTCATTTTTACCCCATTGCCGAAGAAATCGGCGTGCTGGGCGCTGGCGCATGGGGAACCGCACTTGCCCGCCATTTGTGCAATAAATTCGGCCATGTGCGCCTTTGGGCGCACGAACCCGAGGTCGTCGAAAGCATCAACCAGTCACACGAAAACACGCGCTTTCTCCCGGGAATCCCCCTTCCCGAGGCTTTGACGGCCACGGCCGATCTCCAGGCGTTTGCCCAAGATCTCACATTGCTCGTCGTCGTCGTGCCCAGCCATGTCCTGCGCGGCATTCTGGAATCCTTGGCGTCGTTTCTAAAACCCGGCACGCCCATTCTGTGTGCCACCAAAGGCATCGAGTTCGGTTCGCTGATGACCATGAGCGAACTCATCGAATCGGTGCTCGGAAAATGGGCCCACGAAAAAACATGCGCCCTTTCCGGGCCCTCCTTTGCCCTCGATGTCGCGCGCGGACTGGCGACCTCCGTGAGCCTGGCCGGATACGACCCGGCCTTGTGCGTCGCGCTACAGCATCTCGTCAGCAACGAATCCTTTCGCGCTTATACCACGCACGATGTCCTCGGTGTGGAACTCGGCGGAAGCCTCAAAAATGTCATTGCCATCGCCGCCGGAGCCTGCGCCGGTCTCGATATCGGCGACAATTCCATGGCCGCCATCGTGACCCGCGGACTCGCCGAAATGACGCGCCTGTGCGTGACCCTTGGCGGCGAAGCCCTCACCATGTCGGGATTGAGCGGACTCGGCGATCTCGTCCTCACCTGTTACGGAGACTTGTCCCGTAATCGCGACCTCGGCTTCAGACTCGGACGCGGCGAGTCGTTCGAGAACATCCAGAAAACAAGAGTGACCGTTGCCGAAGGCGTCAAAACGGCGCAAAGTGCTTATGCTCTCGCCAAAAAATATGACGTCGATATGCCCATCGTTACATGTGTCTATCAGGGACTCTATGAAGGAAAAACACCGGAAGCCGTCGTCCAGGAACTCATGGCGCGCGAGTTAAAACACGAACTCGAATTTCCTATGAAAAATTCATAAACACTCTGAGCCCTTTGTTTTTTTTCCGGGGAGGGGGGAAGCCTCCCCCTGATCGGCTATTTCGGCTCCGCCACAATAAGCCGCTACCCCCTCTTGGATATTCTTTCACAAAAGGTGTTGCCAGCTTCCTGTAATGGCAAACCGGATTCATGCTCGGGAGAATAGTAATGACAAAAAGATATCTTCTCTTAGGAATGGGGATGGCGTGCGCCATGCTCCTAGGATGTGGGGCAAAAAATGCCCCGGTTGAACAAAAAGCGGACACACCGGCCCCCGCCGAACAAAAAGCGGACACACCGGCCC
>CAMCLY010000025.1 GCA_945875805.1 uncultured Myxococcales bacterium
AATGCGAAAAGGGCACATGGCGTAGCCATGTGCCCTTTTCGCATTTCATGAGGTGATGAGGCTTGGGGCGTTGTGGAGGTGGAGCCTTTTTGTGGGTTTGGTTGGGGCTTTTTGTTTTTGCCTGGGCTTTTGGTGTATCTGGGTGTTTTTTGTTTTTGTCCTGGGGTTTTTGTGGGTTTGGGAAGGCCTTGGGGACTTGGCTAGGCTAGGGTAGGGTATTAATCCAGATTTAGGAAGTTCAGGTACAGATTGACACCCGTGCCATCGACTTTGAATTCGACGTGTTTGGCATCCATCTGGGCTTTGTCGTTTGGATCGCCCGAAAGTGCAAATTCATTAAAGTTGAACGAAATCGTGGCGTAATCGAGAACATGCTGGAAGAACGGCGTCTCGATGATCGTATTGAGCAAAGCGCCCACCAAGTTCCATGCACCGGCCGTTTTGCCCGCATGGATGTTCCCCACGCCGATCTGGAATTTCTGATCCGAAATTTCGATGTTCAAACCGGCGAGGACGTCCATGTAACCACAGAAGGTATCTGTACTCCAGAGGCGGAAGGCAAAGGTGAAGTAGTTGCCCCAGTTCGGGTCGTAATAGGGGGATGTCTGGTCGAGCAAAATATTCTGCGGATATTCTTTGGCGATATTGGCCATGGAGACCTTAAACCCACGCGAACTCGAGTTCGAACCAAGGGACACCTCATCTTCGATATGTCCTTCGTTCATCATGCGCGAGAGTACACCCCGGATAAGGTCGGGGTGAATGTGAAGTCCGACCTCGGCGTCCGTCGGGAAGGTGTCTTCCCAATGGACCGATTCCGACATGGAAAACATGATGTTGGAATACATCCCAAACTGCACGGTGCGTAGTTCCTTGGTCGCCGCATCGCGAATTTTGGGTGCACCCGCCAACATTTTGATCTTGTTGTCACCGATCTCCCAAGCACCGATGTCAAACAGAGTGACCGTCTTGAGATCATTGCCAATCAGCGCTTTCAGGGCCGTCTCAATCAACGCCGAATACGTTCCACCGAGGGCACTGCTGCCGGCTTTGAGATCAAGAATCTGAGCCTGTTTGAGATTCGTCACAATGCTCGTCTTGGTCTGCTCCTTATTGATGACGGCTTCAATGGGGAATCCCAGTCGGGCGGCTGCCGACAGTTTCTGACCCATCACCGAAAATTCAATGGGCAGTTCAAAGGACAGACAGTTGCTCTCTTCAAGGGTTATCGTGCCGTTATGTGAGTACGCCGTGTCACGGCAGCCACCGATCTCGATTTCCGGAACTTTGAGATTGATGGTAGCCACGCCCGAGATACCCAACTCGTAATTCCATTGGGAGGCTTTCTTAAACAATTTGTTAATGGCCGACGCGTTGAGCTCAATAGCCATGGCGAAATCGCCCGTCGTGTGGATCTGATCATTAAGTCGGCCCTCTTGGGCGATATCCGTCTGATATTGCGTTTCGTAGGCGGCACAGTCGGCAGAACTCGTCAGCGCACTGCTTATGCTGTCAAAATCACAACTCGTAAAAGAAAAAGAAGCCGCCGCACACAACGCAAGCGTCGATAAAATTTTCTTCATGTGTACTCTCCCCTGAAAGTCTTGATACGATCAGACACAGCCCTCCACCATCGGACAGACCCCATCATGAGCGCGAGAGCATAGGCAATCGATCGGCCAAAAACAAGGCATAATCCTCAAAACCTTCTCTTACCAGCGAGACGATGCCCATTAAGCGCTTGCAATTGTCGCAGTTTACTTTTAGTCTATTTCGACGTGTCTTTATGCGCTTTGGCGTATTGAGGCAAGAACGGCGCGCTATGATGGGTTATCGTGCGTCGCGACTCTTGGATTTGCTTTTTCCTTTCTCGGCGGTTTTTGCCTTATGATAACACTCATTTACGTCATATTTACGATTGTTTGCGTGTTCCTCGTCGTCACCGTATTGCTCCAGCCAGGAAAATCAGGCGGACTTGGTGCGGCATTTGGCGGGGGAGGAAATACCGTCTTCGGTGCCAGCGGCGGTACCCCGGTTTTTAGACGCATGACCACTGGCGCCGCCATTTGTTTCATGCTTCTCAGTATCTACCTTGCTTACTATTCCCTCGACAATTCGGTCACTTCACAAACGGTCCAAAAAAAACGCGGACTTGATTTCTCCGGCAGCCTGGTCGAAGCTCAGGAAGTCCCTGGTACGCCTGCGCCCACTCAAGCGCCCACCCAACCATAAAAATTGATTCTTCCATAAAAAAGCCGGGCATTCGCCCGGCTTTTTTATGTGCTCCCCCCCCTCAATACACACCCGGCCATCCACAAATACATTAGGCCTTCCCTGCCCATGAGATGCACGAAAAGGGAGCAGGGCTTCGTCCTGCTCCCTTTTCGTGCATCTCGGATGGCGTGGGTGGGACAATGCCCCATCCCTCACACAAAAAACTAATACACAGTCTCGCAGTTGCGATCGCCCGCATCGCACTCGACCACGCCAAACAAATAGACACCGGGACGTGCGGTTCCGTTGTCACAATAGGTGTCGACCGAAAAATAGTACGTGCCAGGGGCAAATGTCCCCTGAACCATGATGTCGCTGCGTGCGATGCACGAGGCTGCCTGGGGTTGACCGCGCATCACGTGAATATCGACGTCCACGGTGCTTTTGACCGAACTCAGAGCAAACACGCGCAATGCCTTTTTTTCTTTCAAATCCAGGCGATAATACACCTCGCCGCCACACTCGCTCGCCGTCGAACACTTGCCCGCATAACTCCCGATACGGTTCTGTGCGGACGTCGTGTCTGACGAATGCGTGAACGGAAGACTGTCGATGACCACCGGATCGGTGTGCGTCCCCGATCCCACAAATACAATGCCCACCTTGTCGGGGGCGGACTCACCGTTAACCACGGTGCGCCAAGCCTTGTCGAGCATTTGAATGCTGCCAAGATTGCGTTGGTTGGCCCCGTAGGCAAGCCCGGCACTTGTGAAGTTGCACGGCGAACCGGACGTGCTCGTATGGATGTTGTCGCTGCGCAAACCGTGGTCGGTCAAATCGTTCACCGCAAGGTACACGTTAAAGAATGGAACCTGCATGGCCTCGGCATTGCCACGGGTGACGGCATTGAACGTCAGAACCATGTGTCCGGGATTGTCCCATTCCCAGTACAGCGACGGCGCCCCGGACAGGTAGTTGATCTTGGATTCACTGCGCATATTTGGCGTGATCCCCGACACGAGCGGGATGATTCCGGAGGATACGAGATCCGTCATGACATGTCGGATTTGCTGATAGTAGTCCTGTAATGCCCAGGCGTACCCGCTGAACCCGGATGGACACGTCGTTCCGGTATGACAAAAGCTCCCATTTCCGATGTCGTTGGACCCATGACCAAAAAAGGCAAAACGCGGCTTCATGGCCGACATTTCGGCGGCGAGTGGGGTGGGTTGTGCCGAAGACACGGAGGTCAGGAAACTGTATCGCGTCGACTGTCCGCCTTTGGCGGCCAGCGAGTTTCGCAAAAAAGAATCCTTTGACGACTGAAACGCCGTGATGACGGGCTGGAGTTCGTTTCGCCCGCCGAGATCGACAGCATTGCTGTCGGCGGTCGAAAAGCATTTCATAAATTTGCCGTCAAAACTCGTGTCATAGTGAGAATCGCCGATTTTCATAAAGACGACGTCGTTCTGTCCCGTCCCGCGGGCGGCAATGGACTTCATCTGGGTGACGACGTATGCCGTCACCGGCGAGTGCAGATCGGACATCAGATAACGCGTGGGCACGTTCTGGTTGGGCTCGCCGCATGCCGTGCCGGCGTCGTTGCATCCGTAGGGACACGGCGTCGACGTTCCCCAGAGGCCCTGTGAACACGCGGATACGGCACCGGACTCACATCGGGTCGAACCGTCACGACACTCGGCACAGCGCGCTTCGGATGCGAGACACCCCATGTCACAGGCCGTCTCACGTTTCCACGCTCCGAGTTCACAACGTTCCACGGCACGGTCGGCACACCGCACGTCTCCTTCCGCGCATTGCGCACATGACATGGCGTCGGGGGAACAGCCAAACGGACACGACACCCCGTCGTCGTATTGGCCGTCCCGGCATGTATGCAGGAGTCCGGACGTACACGCCGTGCTGCCTTCGACACATGACACCGTCAACGCGCATGAGGTCCCGGACTCGTCACATCCGGTGTCGCATGTTTTGAGTTCGCGCCATACACCGTCCTCGCACCATTCCAGCGTAGAATCTGTACACCGTGACGTGCCGGGCGCGCACGCCCGGCAACCGGACTGATCGGCAAGGCAGCCATGCTCGCACACATCGCCATCGTTCCAGGAACCGGAAAGGCATGACGACAGGCGTCCGTCGAGGCAAATCCGGCTGCCGTCCTTGCATGTTTCCGTTATCCGGCACGTTTGTGTGGTGTCGTCGCATGCCTCACGGCATGTTTCAAGCGTCACCCATTGCCCGTTGCGGCACTCCTGGACGTCGATTCCGGCACATCGGCGTGCGTTCTGAACACATGATTCCGCACTTCCCGTGGGGGCACACGCATCCTGAGTCTCGGCGCAACCAAATTCGCAAATCGAGAGGTACGCCCATTCGTTTTCGTCGCACACATAGAGCGTTCCGTCGATGCACACGCGGGAATTTCCGGAGCATGCCTCCGACGACGACACGCAACGTCCCTCCACGCATGCGGTTCCCTCCGGACACGACGTACACGTCAAGTCTCCGGAGGGCGGATCGCCCGGATTCTGAATGACCAGCACGTCGTCATCTGTACACGACAACGTGCCAAGACAAAGCACAAAAATTCCCGCTGTCACGGCTGTTTTCATCACGCCTCTCCTTTACGACAAAACGTCCAGAGAACCCTTGAATAAACTCAAAGACACCCTGGGTATGGCGTTGCAGAGGGGGTAGCGGCGTATGCGCGCAAGGGCCTTTGGGCCCGAGCACATAGCCGCTCAGGGGGAGACTTCCCCCACCCCAACATACACATCGCTCAGAGGTTCCCTTTCGATGGCGGGGACTCAGCCCTGGCTCTGCAGATCGCGGAATATGCAGAGAAAATCCGAACGCGTCAACGCTTCCGCACGCACGTTCGGGGCAAAACCGAGGGCTTCGAGGCGGGCTGCCCAACGCGCCTTGTCCAGTCCTCCAAACCCGTTGAGACTGTTTGCCAGGGTCTTGCGACGAAGCGAAAAGGCCGCGTGCACAAAGGCAAAAAAGCGAGGCTCCTCCGCTAGAGGAAGTTCGCGCGGACGCGGCGAGAAACGAAGGACTGTGCTCGTCACCTTGGGGGCTGGCACAAAGCACTCAGGCGGCACGTCGAGCACCGTCTCGATGTCGTGATGGTACTGGCCGATGACCGACAAAATGCCATAGGCCCCCGAACCGGGGAGGGCCGTAAATCGCCGGGCCACCTCGCGCTGAAACATCAGAACCATCCCCACAAGCGGTTCCGCGACATATCTGAAATAGATCTGGGAGGCCACGTTATAGGGAAGGTTCGACACGAGCAATGCGCGCTCGCCGGCATCCCGGCAAAACGAAGGCACGTCCACTTCCAGCGCATCGCCCTCGGTGACTTCAAAGCCGTCGAGGGTTCCGAAGATTTCTCGAACATAACGCGCACAGTGCGAATCTTTTTCGATAACGTGAATTGGACGCCCTATCGAACACAGCGCAAGCGTCAGCGCACCCGCCCCCGGGCCAATCTCAAGGATCTTCTCCGGACAAAAACGAGAAACCTCGCGCGAAATGGCGCGAGTGATGTTTTCGTCGACTAGGAAGTTCTGCCCGAGACTTTTTTTCAGACGGCGCCGGAGGCCCTCGACGAGGGCCCGCGGCGTCAGTTCATACAACGCCATACCTACTTCGCCTTGCTGGCGACGGCACGACGGCGCGACACGGCCCCGAGCCCGAGAAGGCCCAAAAGCCCCACGGCAAACCCGAACAGACCGTGGTGACCGCCCTGAGGTTGACCGCTGCAGTTCGTCGTCAGAGAAGGAATCACGTGTTCCACGCGCTCTTTCTTTCCGATCGTCACCGTCGTCGCCGTGTCCGCAGTCGAACCGCCAAGATAGATTTTATACGTATCCGGGGCCACTTCGCCTTCCCACGGGCAGACGTACTCCTCCACCACGCCGTTCGACGACACCATCACAAACTTCGACGCACCCTTGGGGCAACGAACCCGAATGTATCCCGTCGAACCGCTTTCCGTCAGCTCGGGAACCTGGAACTGCGTGCCGCCCGCAGACACCGTCAGCGTGTCCTTGTAGGGCATGTACCCCGTCTTCGTCGCCACCAGCGGATACGAGCCGGGCTTCACCTTGCCATAATACGGGCACGACAGGTTCGACACGCTCAGCCCCTGGATCTGAAGCGACGTCTCGGGAAGCGCACACACGATCTCCACGTTCACCGCATCGCCGCATTTCGCTTTAACTTCCTTCAGATATTCCGGAAGTTTCTTGTAAATATCCGAGTTCTCTTTCTTCACCGACGAGGGACGGCTGTCCAATATCTCATAGTGATAATACGCATTCGCGCAGTCATTTGAGCGGTGGTAAAGACGCGCAAGCATGAATTCCGTATACGTGTCCGACGTGCATATTGACATCGCCTGCTTGGCCAGCGAAAACGCCTTGTCAAAATCCTGCTCCTCCGCCGCCTGCGACATCTGACCCGAAAGTTCATAAAAGCGCTGCACCTCGTCATCGGGCAGCGTATTGCAGTCAATTTCCGGACGCTCCGCCATCGCCGTTGCCGGCAACATCAGCATGCCAAGGCCGATGCCCAACCACACGTGCATTTGTCGCTTTTTCATCTCAATTCTCCAAAGGTCGAATTAAATTCGTAAAAACTTCTGCAAGGCTAGAATTAGCCCGTTCACTCTGCCGGGTTCACAGCCAAGCCAACTCAAAATTATGAGACATATCCCCGTCCATGTCAAGTTTCCTCCCGGGCGCGCCTATTGCCCCGCGGGGCAATACGGCCGCGCCAGCGCGCTGCCTCGCGGGCGCTCGCCACGCGCGCTTTTTTTCGTCGGGCTCCCGGCACCACCACAGGGCCCACCAGCCACGCTAACGCTGACACGTCCCCGAACGGCTTCCGCGCGACATGACACAGCGCTGCCCATTCGGGCAATCCGACGCGCGAGTGCACGGTTGCTCTGCAAATGACGGTCGTCCGTCTCCGGGACGCGACTGTTGTACCGACGTCGACGGACGGGACGAGTTCACGGGACGCGCCGTCCCCGTCGACGGACGCGCCGTCCCCGGGGTGACCACCGGACGCGACGGCGCCTGCGGCGTCTGATGCACCACAGGACGCTGCGCCGAATGCGACGGCCCATAGCTCGGCCGCGTCACCACCGACGTGCGCACCGGTTCCGACACCGCTACGCACCCGGACACCATCACGGCACATCCCAAAATCCATCCCAGCACTCCCAATGTTCGCATATCACACTCCTGTTCTATCTTTCCTCGCCTTTGCACGCACCGCGATAAATCCACAAGGCCATGGCTTGCCCCCCGCGTCCATTCTCCTCGCCCCCAGTTCGCCTTCTCCCCGTCAGGCCTTGAAAACACGGCCCTGTCATATACAGGATGCCGCGCCTAAAATCACCGGGCGTTACGTGTGGGATTGTTTCACTCTTTTGCACTCCTAAACCTCACCATTCCAAAATCTGTCTCACGTCCCCCGCGTTGTCTACGCCGCCCAAAGTAAACCCAAAACAAAATAGACCCAAAATTCGAGTCCCTGAGACGGGGGAGAGCATTCGACCTCTGGGGGGACGCCTTTTAAGGTATGTGTATTTGTGCATCTGTGTTTAAAAAGTCGATGAATTTTCCAATTATCCCTTTTGTGGAAGTTCATCACTTCTAATAATGTCTTTTGTGGAGGCTCACCACTTCTAATAATATCTTTTGTGGAGGGTTGTTACTTCTAACAATGTCTTTTTCTTTGGAAATAGCATTTATAGAAAACGTCTTTTATATCTCGTTTATTTTTGATGATATATAGTTGTATTCTAATATTTCTCATGATATTTTTTTTTCTAAAATTCAGAATCTGTTCATACATCGATAAAAGTGGCGATATCTCCGTCAATGCGTTGTGAAATATATTCTTTAAAACGTTCCTTGAGACGCGCCTCAATCTGACGGATGCGTTCCTTGCTGATGTGGTATTCTGCCCCGAGTTCCGCCAGAGTGAGCGGTTCGTCGGCCATGAGACGGCGATTCCATAGCGCGAGCTCACGCGAATCCGTGATCGTGCGTGAGAACTGCTCCATGATTTCGTGCACTTTTCCATAAAACTCGTTATGCGCCACGACTTCTTCGGGCGAGTCTTCATCGTCGCGAATGAGTTCTCCGATGGTCGTGGTCTCGTGACCGGGGGCTGTTTGATCGATGCTCAGCGCCGGCTGATCGAGCTGACGCGACACATCAATCACATCCTGTTCCGACACGCCAAGTTTTTCGGCCACAAGCGCCGGCGTGGGATTCGTCTGACCTTCCGCAATCAGCTGCGCGCGCGCCTTGCGCAGATTATAGAAAAGTTTGCGTCCCGCGCGCGTGGATCCAATGCGTATCGGTTGGAAATGATTCATCAAATAGTTGAGAATCATCGCGCGTATCCAGTACTGCGCGTAAGAAGTAAACTTCACATGGCGAAACGGATCGTAACGCTGTATCGCTTCCGAAAGCCCCACGTTGCCTTCCTGAATGAGTTCAAGCAGATTGGCCCAGCGTCGTTTGTATTCCCGCGCAATCTTCACCACAAGACGAAGGTTCGTCAGCACAAGCAGTTGAGCCGCTTCCAAATCGTTGTCCTGCTTGTACCGCACGGCAAGTTTTTGCTGGCTGTCCGCATCCAGAATAGGATGATTGCGAATGTGCGAAAGGTAAAGCGTCAGGGGATCCGATGAAACGTCCCCCCCGTAATAATGCGGTTTGAACGCATCGCGCACGGCGAGCATGCCCTCGGGAGAATCGACGTCCGCATGCATGATTTCGTAGTGTCGGCCGCCCTCGGATTTCTCCGGAAGAAGATCCGGGTCCGTCACCTCGATATCCGGAAACACCGACTCGCCTTCTTCGGCCGCCGCCTCGGAGATGACGTCAAAAAGCCCCTCATCGTCCACCACCTCATCGTCCGAAACCGGCACCGCCCCTTCCTCTCCGATATCGACCACGACGGGGCTCTTCTCTTCTTTTCTGACGTCTTTTCGCATCCTACTCACCTCAAAAATCCCCCGCACCGGCGCGGGCCGGTCTACCTTAATCATGAACCCGGTATTGAAAAGCCTTTTTTTTCACGCGCGTTCTGTCGACGAGGCGATCCATCTCCACATCTCACGGCGCCTCCAAGAGATGCGCCATCGTAACGCTGTGATACCCCCCGTCGCGCTTGACCCTATGGGGATGGTATATCAAATACGGCAGAGAGAATTGAGTGCACATCAATCTTGTCACAGCGATAGATCCCATCACAGGAATCCAAATCTACCGTTGTGGCCAATCATAAAAAAAGTTCGGCGTATCGCGCCAGCGATAGCCGAACGCGCAGGGCGTATCCGCCAAAAGGCGGATAGCCCGCGCCCACACAAAAAACTTTTTATATCTATAAAATTCTATAAAACTAACGGCGAATATCGCGCACTAAATCGTTCAAGACCGGTTTGTTGTCTGAAATTTCAATCGATTCAAGAAGCATGCGTTGTGCTTCTTCACACTTCTTTTCATCTTTATAATAAACATTGAACAGCGGATCGCCTTTTTTTACGACATCGCCAATCTTGTGCAAAACGTCGAGACCCACGCTGTGATCGACCGGCGCGCCGGCCACCTCGCGCCCCGCTCCGAGGATACATCCAGCCTTGCCCACGGTTTCGCACAGATACGACGCCACATAGCCATCGCGCGGAGCCACCACCTGCACGCAGTCACGCGCCACGGCGAGCAGACTGTAATCGTCCACCACGCGCGGATCCCCGCCCTGCGCCTCGATATTTTTGCGCAGCTGTTCGAGCGCTCGCCCCGATGAAATCGCCCGTTCGAGTTCCTCGCGGGCATCGTCGTTGGAAATCTTTTTGGCCATCGCCAGCATCTCCGTGCCAAGCGTCATCACGATGTGCGCATAATCGGCCGGCGCTCGCCCCTTGAGCATCTCAATCGCCTCGATGAGTTCGTTGGCATTGCCCACCGCCACCCCAAGCGGCTGATCCATCGACGTGATGCACGCGCGGACGTCGCATCCCATCGCCCGGCCAATAGAAATCATCGTGTCGGCCAGTTTCTGGGCGCGATCCTGTGTCTTCATAAACGCCCCGGACCCCACCTTGACGTCGAGCACGAGACCGTCCAGACCCACCGACATTTTTTTGCTCATGATCGACGCGGCAATGAGCTCGATCGAGGGCACCGTCGCCGTCACGTCGCGTAACGCATAGAAAATCTTGTCCGCCGGCACCAGACTCCCCGTCTGCCCTGCAATCACATAGCCCGCCTTGGCTATCGCCCCCTCGATCTCCTCCTCGCTCAGTCCCACACGGTAACCCGGAATCGACTCCAGCTTGTCGAGTGTTCCGCCCGTATGCCCAAGACCGCGCCCGGAAATCATCGGAATCACAGGCCCGCACGCCGCCACCATCGGGGCCAGCGTCAGCGACACCTTGTCGCCCACACCGCCCGTCGAATGCTTGTCCACCTTATAATGACCGCGAAGCGATTTGAGCGAAAACGTATCCCCGCTGTGCAGCATCGCGTCCGTATACGCCACGAGTTCCCCGGGCTCCATCCCGCGAAAATACACCGCCATCAGAAACGCCGCCGCCTGATAGTCCGGAACCTCCTTGTGCACCACCGCATCGACAAACGCCTTTATCTCAGCCGCCGGAATTTCCTTGCCGTCGCGCTTCATCTCTATCAAATCGACCGCTCGCATGCTCATCTCCTTTAAAAGCTCGTTATCGCCCTGTGACTGCGTTTCCGCCCGGGCCCGCGGACGCGCGAATCTACACGACTGCCCCGCGAAAAGCGAATGTTTGTATAATCCCCACCGTTGTGCTAGACGCCCACTCCCACCCCTTTTTTGGAGGTTTCCATGTTCCTTCTCGCGTTCGGCATTGGCACTCAAGAAGTCATTATCATCCTCATCATTATTATCGTCCTCTTTGGCGCCACCAAACTGCCCCAGCTTGGCACCGCCATCGGACAGGGCCTCAAAAATTTCAAGCGCGGCATGCGGGAAGTCCAGGCCGAGGACGAGGAAGCCGCCCGTCTCAAAGCCCAAAAGGATGCCCTCGCGGATTCCGGCAAATCCTCCGAAGACATCAACGAATCGCACAAAGCCTAGGTTTTTCGCCGTTTGGCGATCACGGTTGTGCAGAGGTCGCCACGGCCTGACGGCCCGTCGGCGCCCTCCCCGGGCTATCCGCCCCTGGGCGGATACGCCCTCTGCGGCCGGCTATTTCATACGCCGGCCGTTTTTTTATATCTTGCCCACCAGTACCGCGCGCGGTTTCTGACCGCGAGCCGGGCCCACCACGCCTTCGCGTTCCATCTGCTCAATGAGACGCGCGCTCCGGTTAAACCCAATGCCAAGCCTCCGCTGGAGCAACGAGGCCGACGCCTGGCCCGCCTCCACGACGACCTGAACCGCCTCATCATACAGTTCGTCAAGCCGTTCCCGGTCCCCCGACCGCGTCCCCGAACTTCCCGTGTCCTCGTCCTCTTCCTCGTCCTTCGGCGTCGTGATGTCCAGATTGTATTCGGGGGGCCGTTGCTCCGCCAAAAACTGAACAATCGCCTGGACCTCCTCGTCCGACACAAACGCCCCGTGCACGCGTTGCAACTCGCCACGGGGTGACAAAAACAGACTGTCGCCATTGCCCAGAAGACTTTCGGCCCCCTTCTGGTCCAGAATCACCCGCGAATCCATCACCGTCGAAACCTTGAACGCCAGGCGCGTCGGGAAGTTCGCCTTGATCACCCCAGTCACCACGTTCGTCGACGGACGTTGGGTCGCCAAAATGAGATGAATGCCCGCCGCGCGGGCTTTTTGCGCCAGACGCGCGATCGATTTTTCGATCTCCTTGCCCGCCACCATCATCAAATCCGCAAACTCGTCGACCACAATGACGATATACGGAAGCGGTTTGTACTTGGGCGTTCCGTCCTCGGCGAGTTCCTTGACGCACTCCATGGCGCTGGGCAAGGTCGGATTTTGCAGCTGCTCGTTGTATCCGGCGATGTTGCGCACCCCAAACGTCGAGAGCTTGCGATACCGGTCGTCCATCTCGTCACACGCCCAGTCCAGCGCGGCCGCTGTCTCTCTGGGCGTCGTAATTGGCGGCACCAGAAGGTGTGGGATCCCCTCATAAATGCTCAGTTCCAGCATCTTCGGATCGACCAGGATGAGTTTCACCTCTTCCGGACTCGCGTTATACAGAAGACTGCACAACATCGTGTTGATCCCCACCGACTTGCCGCTACCCGTCGTGCCTGCCACCAAAAGATGCGGCATCTTCGCCAAATCACTCACGACCGGTTCGCCTTCGCTGTCTTTGCCAAGCGCAATCGTCAAAAGACTTTTGGCCTGTTTGAACTGCTCCGATCCGATGACTTCTTTAAAATAAATCGTGTTGCGGTTGTCATTGGGGATTTCGATGCCGACGACATTTTTTCCCGGTATCGGGGCCAAAATGCGTATCGACACGATTTCCAGGGCCATCATCAGGTCTTTGGAAAGGCTCTCGACCTTGGCGACTTTGGTGCCCGGTGCCGGCAGGTACTCAAACCGCGTGACCACGGGCCCAGGACAGATGTTGACGACGTCGCCAAAGACTTTGTACTCCTCAAGTTTTTCTTTGATGCGGGAGGCATAGGCTCGGAGCGCCTCGTGATCAAACCCCTTTTGCATGTTTGGATTGTAGTTGAGCAGCGATAGCGGCGGCAGGCGGTAGTCGCCATGTGATTTCTCTTTTTGACGAAGGCGGTCATACTCCTCAAGTTCATGCGGACTGGGTTTCTGCTTTGTCTCCGAAACGACAAATGACACTTCGTCGGGGGTGTCTGAAGGCCCGGCGATGACGCGCGTCGACGTCTCCACGTGTTCGATGCGCGTCGGTTTTTCAATCCCGCGCACGCGTTCCGTGCCGCCGACTCCTCCGACCGGTTTCATTTCGTGAATCGAACGCATCGTCGGTTTGTCAAACGCCGGTGTTTCATCTCGCCCGACGGCCGCCATGAGTGCACGAAATTCTGCCGACACGGGAACTGCGGTTTTTTCTTCGACCGAACCTCTGTTTTCCCCTCGTGGCCATGGCGTGTCGGTCAAAGGAACCGTCTCCGGTGCAGGTTTTGTCGTGCTGATGGGCTGCACGGCGCGCGTCTTTGCGGCCGTTTTGGGCTGCACGCCGTTCCCTGTGTGCGCCCCTTCCGATGGCGCATACGGTGCGATACGCGTGGCCAAACTCGGAACTTCGAGGGCTTCCTCTCCGCTCGACAGCTGGGCGATCAAATCGCGCGTGACATGCGAGGGAACCCCGAGACGTGCGGCAATGTTTTCTGTGTTGGATTCGCCAGTGGCGTCGTGTGACACGACGTCGCGTTCGACGACCTCCACGGGACGCCGCGATATCGAGCGCGGTTTCCAGTTGGGCAATATGGTCGATCTCGGTGCATGATACGACGGAACCGACGTCCCCTTCGGTTGTGTTTCGGTCTCAATCTTCGTGCCTATCTGTTCCGGCGGAAGAATGGAATCAAATTCAAATTCGGGTTCAAGCGCCGGTACGGAACGACTTCTTTTGATCGAACGGGATTTTGGCGAGGTCCTGCGAATTCTCGCCATAATCTCCCCAAGGCCGTCGCCTTCGCGTTTTTCGACTGGCGATGCGTTTTCTTCGCGCTCTTTCTCAGATCCAGCATCCACGGCTTCGGACTCTGCCGATTCGGAGGCAGACATATTCGATAGATTCGAGGCGTCTGCGTCTGAAAATTCAGAGGCATTTTCAGAAAGTGCGTCTGCTTCATCGAAGACCTCGAGTTCGCGACACACCGAGTCCTCCACCTCAGGGACAGAAATGGGGGCGTCGTCCGAAGTGGCGTTTTCGACGTGCAAGACCTCATGTTCGCCCAGGAGTTGTGATGGCGTCTCTTCGTCATAGAGGCTGTTGTCACGGATGCTGTCGTCGCGTTCGACATCTTCTACGGATGCACCGACGGGCAATGCACATGCCTGCGGCATTTCTGTGGAGGCACCATCCGGCGACGGGCGGAACGGGCGCGCAAACGCGCGGCCTATGGTCCTGAAAATCCAGGTGACCATGTGCAGGAGTCCGCGAAAAAAAGACTTCATCCGCGTATCCGTCACCAGGATGAGCCCGAACAGCGCGATGATCACACACGCGGCAATCATGGCCCCTTCAGGCATCGAACCGGAGGCCAGACCATGCAGCCAGACCCCGAGAAAACCGCCCGCCGGATGATCCAGAACGGGGGTTTCTCCAAATGCCCGGTCAAACAGGGGAACCGTCCCAATCAGGACGAGACACAGCCCCACAAATTCCGACGCCTTCACCTCATACGGGCGGCCGAAAAAGAGGCATGTGCCAATGAGCAGGCATACCGCCGAAAAAAAGAATGACCCGAGGCCAAACAATGTCAACATAATGTCGGCAATCATGGCACCGGGCATGCCAAACAGGTTCAGGGCATCTGTGCTTTCGGGGGACAAATCGGCCTGGGTAAACGTCAGGAGCATTAAAAACAGGGCGGCGCCAAGCACCACGCATACGATGGCCACGCAATAGCGAGACCAGCGAGAGGGCAGGACTCGACGTCGTGGATTTTGTGTCATCAGGCGCGGATTGTCCGATTTTTGTTTCTGTGGACGGGGAGGATTTTTGTTTTCGCGGCGAACGCGACCATGCCCTCCCGAAGATTCGGAAAGACGGGTCACTGTCTTTGGTGACTGCTGGCGCTTGGGCTGTTTTCGGGTCCCTGCGGCATTCTTCGATTTATCCTTCTTCTCTCGCATCCTGTTCACGCATCCTTGCCAAACCATATCGGGCCCAAGACATGGCCCATCCCGGCATCTCCATACCACGATTTTGGGGGGCGCGCATTTTTGAGGGTTGCCACGAAAGGGATCGCCCCAACGGCAAACACGCCCCGTAGAGGGGAATGTCCACGTTTGTTTTATGGTATGTATCTACATGCAAAAAAATCCTGTGAGAACAGGATGGAGGGCAGAGCGTTGCCTTGTGTTTGGTATATTTGGACGAAAAATTCGGCACTGGTGATTCCATTTAGAATGGGGAGTATTCTCCATGGAGGTGTCACATTTGTCCGTGCGGTGGGGGATGGATGGGGATGGGAAGAGGGGGTAGCGGCGTATGCGCGCAAGGCCGAAGGCCTGAGCACATAGCCGCTCAGGGGGAGACTTCCCCCTCCCAGGAAAGCCGCATAAGATTCAGGCATCAGGCCTCGGTTTTGAGATAAAATATTTTTCCTTCCTCGACAAACCTCGGATCCTGTCGCAACACGGGCATCACCTTATTCCGGATGGGGGTAGTTTTTTTTCCGAGTATCTCGGCCAAATCTTTGACGGTAAAACGTGCATTTTGGCAGAGTTTGACGGAGATTTCGCAGACGCGTGCCATGGGAAGCCGCGGGTGTTCGAGCACGGGAAGCGCGATTTTGTGGAGTAGGTCGTGATCGGCATCCTTGTATAAGGGGGGAATGGCGGCAACGCGCGAAGGGGATGGGGATGCGGATTTGGGAGGCAAGGCGGGGTCTGGGGACGTGTCGGCAGGATATGTGACCGCAGCTTGGGCGACATCCGATTCGGTGTGGGATTCCTGGAGCGTGTCGTGCTGTTTTGCGGGCATGGGGCGGTTTTGTGAGGACATGGGAACGGGCGTCAGATGGTTTTTGGAGGGAATGCGGATATCTTCGGCCAGAAGGAGATTGGGGATTGTATCTTCGTCGCAATGCATCTCGCGCAGAGGTTGGGTCGATGCGGAAGAATCAAACGGCTGTGCCGGGACGGTTATTTTATTGAAAAACTGTTGATATGCCTGAGCCGTTATCGGGGCATATGGCGTGCGAATTTGATCGATTTGAGGGGGCTCGGTCGATTTGAGGGTGCGGCGAGAGTGCCGAAGCGTGGGAGAGGCCGGGGTAGGCTGGGATGGAGCTTTGCGGGACAAGGGACGAATGTCGTCGTCGGCCGGCGAGGGGAGATGAAGGTGGATTTTTTTGGACATTTCCACGTCGAGCTGAGGGGTGTCCTGGTTCCAGTCGGGGGTTTCCTTTTCCAGACGTTTTTGTGTCCACAGATTTTTGACCTCATCCTGTGAACAGTGCACGATTTCGCCGTCGAGATACATAAAACATCCCTGCATGGTTTTCATCCCGAACGAATCTCGCGTGGTGTACACGGGGGCGGGACCAAACAAGGCGGGATCGATATGCATCACGATCAAATTCTTTTTGTGCAGTGTCTTGGTGGTGATGAAGGAGGGATCTTTTGGACAGTCGCTGATGAGATTTCTGTCATTGAAATTTCTGAATATATTTTTGATGGCTTCTTCTGGGGTTGTGACAGATTTGATAAAATACGTCACATTTCCGTCTTTGACATATTTTCGCATTCCCAAGACGATATAGCCGCCTCCGGAATTGGCCAGTGCCGAACAGGAAGCCCATATTTCATAAGAAGGACGGGGCGAGAGAATGGCAATGAGGGGGATATTCGATGGGATTTGCAAGGCCTCGCGCACCTCCTCGTCGGGGACATCGTTGTTGGTGGTGGTCAGTGCAAATTCGGGAATAATCGGCTCCTGGTGCCGTCTGAACGACGGGTTGCGCTGGGCGAACATGCCGTCCGAACGTTCCATCTGAGGCGCGTCGGAAGGCGGCATCGGTGCGGAAAACGCCGGACGCGAATCGTTGCGACGGGGGGCGGGTGAGTTGATGAAGACGGCTTTGTGAGACGTCGAGGACAAGCCGGAAGAGGATGTCGTGCTACGGTCATAATCCCGATGTACGCTTTGCAGCTGGGTCGAGGACGTCTGAGAGGCGCGGCGAGAAGAGGAACGGGAAGCGTCGGGAACATAGGACAGGGAGGTCGATGAACGCTTTATTGCAAGCAAGTCAAGCGCGCTCACGCGTTCCGGCGTAGTTGAACTCGCCGGTGTGCTTTCCTGGGATTCTCGTGAAACTTTTTCAAAGCCTGCCGACGAGCGCAACGAGCGTCGCATCATGATCGCCTTGCGACTTGTCATGTTTTCAGAAATCGGATCGTCCGACAAAGGTGCCTCGTCCGGTTGATAAAGCGCGCGTAGCGTGCTCTCATATTCCTCGGTAAGAAGAATATAAAAAATATTCCCCTTATCCATGACGCGTTTGAGAATCTTCTCTGAAACAAGAGGTGTGCAATATCGAATGATATCTGCCAGCTTGATCCCGGTCTCCTGACTGACTGTGACCAGGGATACAGGCTTGGACATGATCAATGTCGAGAGTATCTTAAGCGTGATGTCCATATCGCTCATGGCATGATGAGAAGTCATTCTAATGTCTCCGGTTTTCTTACGAATAGTAGCAATCGGCAAAATACACCCTACTTTGCATGGATATGCTATTGTATTCTTTTTGTTTTATAATACTGACAATGTATAAATTCAAACGGACACCTCACATCTTTCGATGTCCGTTCCAATTCTCACCTTGTCGTTTTCCTATCAGCATTGTGCAACATTGACAATACGTTTTTGCGCTCCATATCCTCACCCAAAACACCCAAACCAAAAAAAGCTCGGCTAAACACGAAAAATTTACCCAAATCTACGAATCACACCCACAAACAGTCCACAAAAAGCCCTATTCCCTCATGAAATGCGCCATGACCTCACTCATCCCCTGCGTTTCGCCATAGGCGAAACGCTTCCCTTCAGTTCGCCATAGGCGATGCACTTCACGTCGAAACGCCCGTTTCTATGGCTCGTGCATTCCCTTGGAGCTCTGGGCTATCGTTGAGTGCCGTCCACTGGACGCCACTCAACGTTGTCCCCGTCCTCGCCGGGGAGGGAAGGGGAGTTGTGGGGGCATAAGGGGAACAGGGACTTACAAACATTATGCGTTTTCAAATCGCTGGCGTACTTCAAAACAGAAATCGTCAAGCACTGAGTCCGGTATGGGGTCGCCGTTAAAGGACAGGCTCAGGCTGAGCAGTCCCTCGCGTTCCGCGATGTGATAGAACTGACTCTCGGCAATTTTGCTTGGCATGCACTCCAGTGGGCCCACGCTCACCACGCCATGGATCTCGCCCTTGCGGTAGGCATGAAGCGGTGTGCCAATCGTCAGAATTTCTTCCCCCACGAGATCCTTGCGCAGATACCCGGACGCCGTGTCGAGAATATCGTGTACATCATGTCTGTGCGCCCACCCAAGGGCCTTTGCCATCGGGCGATGCATCGCGCGGATAATGTAGCGGATAAAATCCGAAATGACGACGTCCTGAACCCCGGTTGCCGTCTTCAAAATCTCGCGATTGATGATATCGGCATATTCCATCCACTCGACAAAATGTGAAAACAGCACCTTCATGCCGCGCGCTTCAAGAGACGCAATGATCCCGTCGTTGGCAAATGGGTCGTTGCGCACGTAAATTTCTCCTGTCACGCACACCGTCGGGAGGCGTTTCTGTGTCTTGATGGCGGCAAAGTCGCGAGCGGCCTTGCGGACGATGTCGGCGATTCCAAAAAAAGTCCCGCCGAGAATTTCCCGGGCCACATAAGGTTTCCAAAGCGTCGGGGTCTGTGCCGTCTCCAGGCACCGGATAAGTGCCGCATACGCTCGCTGATAAATCACATTGGCCGCCCCGGGACGGCTCTCGACCGGCCGAACGTCATAAAGGCCCGCCATCAGCGTATCACAGGCCAAAAATCCAGTATATATCCGAATGACCGTCGCAATGGGCACGCCTTCGGTATAATCGGTATCACACAAAGACCATGTCTTGATGCGATCGTCAAGTCCAAGGCGTTTCAATACGAGTTTGTCCAAGAGATTGTAGCACCCTAGACGACACGGCCCGTTTGAGCGCGGCATGAAATAGACATACCGACGATCGGCCGGCGCCTTTTGTACAAATTCCAAAAGCGACCCAAGTGTAATGAGCGCAGGCAGGCATTCTTTTCCCGATGTGTGCCGTCGCCCCAGCAGAAGCGTCTCGCGCGTCGGCACCGGCAGCATTTTTGACTCCACCCCGATATTGCGAAACCCGGCGGCTGCCACTTCCGCATTGTCTCCCATCGGAGGAATCAGTATCGTCATTCGATGACGTTTTGCCTCGATGATCGGCGTATTCTGAGATTCGATTTGGTGAAGATCATTTGGCGTCGGATACTCCGACAACTGTTCATATTCTTTTATACAGTGCAAAAATGCTTCCACTCGTGTTTTCGTCCCCGCATCGCCGGAATGTCCGTCGGTTTCGATGATCGCATAGGGTTTGCCCTGCATGATGAACTGAAAAAAGTGGAGATTAAAGCTGTCCGGCCCACAGCCGTAATTGCTGCACCAGATCGCATATTCTCCGGCACGTTTGCGAATTTGTGTCGCCGCGCGAAGATTAATCTGTCCATAGCTCCAATAGATATTCGAATACAGAGGTTCGTCCGACTCGACGGGATAACAGTCCACAGGAATGGCCATTGCCC
This sequence comes from uncultured Myxococcales bacterium, assembly GCA_945875805.1. GTDB lineage: Bacteria > Myxococcota_A > Bradymonadia > UBA4248 > UBA4248 > UBA4248. Next base: position 19,760 of record CAMCLY010000025.1, read on the forward strand.
CCTGACTCCGTAAAAGGGCGGGGACATTGCTGTTGAGCGCGTTGTTATGAATCGTGTAGTTGCGCCCCAGAACGACGACCGCTACAAGCCCGTTTTCTCGCGCAAACGCAAGCGCTCTGCGGCCAATGGCGAGCATCTCGCTGTCATGTTGGATTTGAGCCGAACGGGCCTTGTGAAACGCGCGTGCAAACGACGCTCGCCCCACCCCAAGCGATTCCGCAAACGCCCTGCATGATGCAGCAAACTGCGGACTATCCAGATTCCCTGGGCCGAGATCAATCACCGGGGACCACACGCGCGGCCGATCCACCGCCAAATCGTGCAGAAGAAGATCCGGACTCGACTGGACTACTGGACAAATGGCCGCATTTTCCTCGTCTCCAGAGAACCGACCGCAACGCATCATCGGCCAGAAGATGGCATCGCTGTCGGACGACACCATCTTTGAGGCCACACCGTGATAGTGTTGCATGGGCGCACAAAAACGAACGTTGCTCTCGTCAAGACCGCGGCGCAAATCTTCAAGACCGCCTCCTCGAACCACCTTCAGATCCCAGCCAAGTTCGTAGAGAAACGTCGCAAAAAACACAAAAAACGTCTTCAGCTGAAACTCGTCACTTATCGCTACCGAACGCCCACCGCGAGGCGGCATCATCGCCAGACGGGCGTCCACGCTCTCGCGACACGCCTGAAATGGATCCGGGGACAGCGGCGGAAGTTTGCGAGACATAAAACCGCGCTCCCACAACGAACACGCCCCACCCCACGTGAACTGAAGTGCGCGTCCGCGCACGCGCACAGAAATCTTGTCAATTTTGCAGTGATTCCCTGTTCCGCCACACCCCTTGTTGGAGGCACATACAAACGTGTGGCGCTCCATGAGTTCAGAATCCAGAAAATCCGACAGCACGACCTCACTCGCGCCGGCCAGCGTCCGACGCGCCAGACGCGCAATACCAAACGCACCGATCGTTCCGGGGTTCGGCGGAATAATCACCTCCGCCCGCGTCTGTCGTACCACAGCCGCCGCAAGCGCCGGAGTGCAGAACGGCATCCCCTGGCAAAATACGACGTCACCCACACTGCGGTTGCCCTTCACGCGATAAAAATAATTCAGCACCACAGAATCGTATATCCCCGCAAGGATTTCCGGGGTCGAAATGCCGCTGGCCACGGCATCCTCAATCACCTGCGTCATAAACACCGAACAGTGTTGCCCAAGACTCACCCCGTTTTCCCCCGAAAGCGCGAGTTCCGAGAGCTGCGCAAGGCTCGACACGTCTTTGAACTTGCGTCCCTGCTCTTCGATAAACGATCCCGTGCCCGCCGAACATGCCTCGTTCATCGCGGCATCGACAATCCTGCCCTCATTTAGACGAATATATTTTGCATCCTGTCCGCCAATCTCGAATATCGTATCTACTCTCGGCTCTATTGCGCGAGCCCCTTCGGCGTGTGCCGCAATTTCGTTGAGTACATACACGCATTCCCCGCCATAGCACGAAGCGAGCATCGAACCGACGATTTCTCGCCCAGACCCCGTCACCCCAAAACCTACGGGACGCGCACAGCCGGCATCGCTGTTGAGAAACTCAGACACCAGCTGACGCGCGGCTTCTACCGGATTGCCATTGGTGCGCAAATAACCTTCCCAACAGACGTCCCCGAGACCGCCATCCCTCTCGTCACACACAAGTGCCACCGCCTTGGAGCCCGTCGAGCCAATATCAAATCCAAGCACGATGTGGTTCTCCGGCGTCACCCGACGCCACGGTTCGGGGGCCAGACGTCTCACCTTCGACAGATACGTCCTGAGCCCAGGAATCTTGTCAAACCTCCTTGTCGAACTCGCTCCCAAAATCCGTACGCCCGTCGCCGGTATCTCGCTGCCTCCTTTTTCGGCCGCCAAACACGCACATCCCACCGCTTCAATATAAAATTGAGACAGCTCCGTCGGCTCCAAAAGATGCAAGCCGTTTTTTTGGCAAAATGACTCAAAATGCCTGCGTATTCGCAACGAACGCGTCACGCCGCCGCTCAGTACGACGTCCCTTGGACATAGCGAGGGCTTGATCAGAGCCTCGACATTTTCGCATATCGCATCGTAAACACCGGCCAAAATCGCTGCCCGAGACTCCCCGCGATTGGCCAGGTGCGTCATGTCCGTCTTCAAAATCACCGGACAGCGCCCTGACAGCGCACATGCCTCAGTCACCTCAGCACACAAGGCATCAGCCTGCGGTAAATCCAAATCAAAACGCTCGACGAGCTGCCGCAAAAAATTCCCGGTTCCCTGAGAGCAACGCGCATTCTCACGGAATACATCCGCGCCATGTCCGCGCTTTTCGAGAACATAAAATCCATTGCATCCAATCGCCACGCATGTCAGCGCTCCGTCGCCAAACAGCTGCTTCAAACCGCGTTTGAGTACCGCCTGCCCAGGATAATGGCACAGTGTCACATGATTGACAAAACGACCACAGACGGCCACCCGATCCACCCCGGCCGCGCGCAGGTCTTCAAGAACGCATTCAAGCGCAGACGCTATCGATTTCTGATGAGCCATCTGGCGACACGCGGACACTCTGAGCGGGGTTCCATCGACAACAACAACCTTTATGGTTTCCGCGCCGACATCAATACCAGCATATTTCATGAGGCTCTACCCGTTTACAATTTCCCAACAATCCAAAACCGAACCGGTAAATTCATCCACTGCCGGTCGGCAGAATGCGGCTCTTTAATGGATTTGCCTCTTTTTGTCATAAAAAAGCGCCCTTTTGGAGGGCCTGGCTAAGGCTTCGCCTTACGCCCGCCCCGGCTGGCTATTGGCTGACGCCAATACGCCCGCCGTTTTTTGTGGGGTCATGCCCCACCGAAATGTCCCCATACGGGCACATTGCATGAGATGGTGAGGCTTTTCTCTGGGCTGTACGTCATTTTGACCCGTAGGTTTGGGTGGGCTTTTCGAGTATGGCCAAGTTTTTATGGCTATGGGTGTTTTTTGTGTGTGGAGACCTGTCCCCACGCCTTTTCTCCTACATACGACCTCTATGATATATTTTGTATTGATCGAGCCTTGCAAGCACTTGTAGAATTGGAGCGAGCGCGCGAAGAGAGAGCCTCACACTGCACAATGTTGATTGTAGATTCAAAATTTATTCAAAATGCAGATGCTGGTAAAAAAAGGTATGATGCCGGTAAAAAAAGCGGTGTTAAACTTCATATTGGCGTAGATATTCTTGGTTTACCTCACATGTTATCAATTACCTCATGCGGTACAGAAGTTGAAGGGGCAAAATGAAACGAATGACACAAATTTGCGGTTATTCCAAAACGATGGGTAGTAGAACGCTCTTTTGGATGGTTGGATAAATGCAGACGTTTTTGGAAAAATTGTGAAAGGCTGACTCATAACACTCTGCAACTGATATCCATGGCATTCATTAGAATTATTGCAAATAGATACTAAACAGGCTCTAAAGCGCTTTCCTACGGTGCACTTGTAGATCTGAATGAGGGCGGACATCTCCCACCTCCTTCCGTTATTGCCCCTAGTTTTCATAACTTGGAGTATATCACGGAGATTTTCAAAATCGAGCGTTCAACACCTTGAAAAGCAAGGTTTTATTGTGGAATTATGAGACTTTAACCATGTCCTCCAAAAAGTTGTAGATGTCGTATTCGTCATTACGGTCGCATAATCTGAGAAGATTTGCTTTGTTTGCTATAACGAACGACATAATCAAAGAGATGTCATTACTTTCAACACCATCTAGACGCGATTGATAATTTTTTATAGGAATGATTGGCTCATCCGAAATTGTCATCGGTATCATAGAACGAGTGTTCGGACTGTTTCCCTTATCAGGTTGAAATTTTATTCTAGGGCCATGACCGCCATCAAGATAAGAGCCACTGTCGTTAAGGTAGAGGTTTACGGGCAAGCCAGAACGCGCTTTTCTCAAAGTTGCCATTTCAAAGGCGTTTGAACGATCATTCACAGAACGGCGACTGTCGGATAAATCCCTGTCATTGCGACATTTTTTCAACCGTAATTCCAGAATTCTTACACGACGTTCCAAAGATCTCATATATTCTTCAGTACTCTCAAAACACTCACGTTTTCGCATATTCTCTCCACCTCACTCAGTTCCTTTCAATAGCTACTTTCGCCATCGACTCGTCCACTCGTTCTTATACCACGAAAAAATGCCAATTTTGTCGTCAGCACCACTCCAAAAAGAAAAGACGCATGACCCTTGAAAAGCAAGGTTTTATCGTGGAAATACGACTTTGCGTACACCGTGGGGGCTTGGGTGTGTGGTGTTTGGCCGAGGCTTTTTGTGGGTTTTGGTGAGGCTTTTTGTTTTTTATGAAGCATGCTCCCCTCTCCCTATGGGAGAGGGGCCGGGGGTGAGGTCGGGGTTTGGTGAGGCATTTCGTGTTTGGCCGAGCATTTCGTGGGTATTGATGGGCTTTTCGCGTTTTGCTGAGCATTTCGTGGGTATTGATGAGCATTTCGTATTTGGCCGAGCATTTCGTAGGTATTGGTGGGCTTTTCGTGTTTGGCAAACAGGCTAGCCCTGGAAACATCATGTTTGATACGCCAAAG
>CAMCLY010000026.1 GCA_945875805.1 uncultured Myxococcales bacterium
TCAGCCCACGCCTGCCACACCCAGTCCCAAAGGATTCTCTGCATCACAGCGACGCGTCCTGTTCATCCTCATCGTCGTCATTATCCTCCTGGTCATCGTCGCACTCTGCAAGAGCCTCCTTTCACACGCCTAATCTCACCATCCAACCCATGCCCGCGCGGTATATCCCGGAGTTCTCGCCGTCTCGACGCCTTCTCTCCATGCTGACAGGCCTCCTTGTCCTGTCCCTTCACGTGGAATCATGGGCCCAGCCGATGGCTCCCTGCCTGCAGCACCCCGAGTCGAGATATTGCGACCCTTCATGGAAGGGCGCACGGGACTTCATGCAGAGCATCCAAAATCCCTCCAGAACCATCTACCTGGAACGAAACCTCCGTGAGCATGACGAAAACGCCCACCCGGCACACCCGGGTGACGTCTTTATAGGCATCTCCACACGTTCCATCTCACCTGCCGCCATCGATGACGCTCTCAACGCCGGGGCACACGTCGTCCTTTTTGACGAAACGGACATTTCCCGGCAGATTTACGAGCACTTTATCCGAACCACCACACCCGCCATTTTTGCCCCATCCCCCGGCGAGGCTTGGCTTATCAATGCAAACCCCGCCCTCCCCGTCCACACGCTCCCGGTCGCCTTCCAGGAACGCATAGTCATTCCCGTCCGTCCACGCCAAATCGCATGGAATCATCCCACCCCGCTCTATGCCGACGACCCGGTTGCCAGTCCCCGCCCCATCCTCATCGTACACGTCCCCCCAAAAACACTCTCGCCCACCTCCGGTTCCCTCACCATCATTCGCGACGAAAGTTTCCCCACCAGGCTCATGCTGCAAACCCTGGACAACCGCGCATTCATCCAGGATCTCTTCGACACCCTGTGCCACAACGCCGATCCCTGTCACCTCCGGATGATGGACGAAAATAGCGCCTTCGCACTCAAAACTCATTCTACACTCTCGGCCACACAAACACAGAATCCCGAACGTATCTTCGCCGAGTTCCCTTCCGTCACCGACGCCATCAAATGGTTAAACACCCAGTGGAATACCATCGAAGAACAGTCCATTCGACGAATTGTGCTCGCCGCCTTTACCCTGTGGATGTTTCTCATTACATTCATTCTCATTCCCATCAGACGTGTAAAGCCATGACTGGACTTGGGCTTCTTTTCCTGAATATCGTTTTATATCATATCATTTCTACATTTTCGCCCTCATCATTGTATTCTATATATAATCATATCTTTACACAAACATGCTTTGTACAAAACATTGATGGTCTATCCCCCAATAGCGATGAACCCGTCTGGTGTATATGGGCGCAACCGGGAATCACCCCAAACCTAAAAACTCGGTTTGATACAAAACAAAAACGCTGCTGTTTTCCTGGAACCGCCGAGCAGGGCGTCTTCCAGGCATTCGGCGAAACCGTCATGTCCCTGCCCATGACCGTGCTCCCAGAAAACGGACGACATCCGGAACACCATCACCCCGATTCGCGCGCTTTTTCATTCGACTTCAAACGCGCCCATCTCATGGACGTCCTCGCCATCGACGCCACCGATGCCACGCCAATCCCCGACGTCCGCGTCCAAATGGCCGACGCCTCCGTACACCTTGCGGCCTACACCGCCATCACCGATCAGGACGGCTACGCCGTCCTGCCCATCATCCCAGGCCATCCCTTCACCCTATCCCTGCGCGCCCAAGGCTATCTCCCGATCCCATCACACCCCGTCACCACGCCCGGAGACCTCCAGGACTCCATCGAAATCCCCATCGAACTCGACCCCGGCATCGAGCTCCAGGGCACCGTCACCGATAACAGAAACCGCCCCATCCAGGACGCCCGGCTTCACGTCGAGGTCGAACGCAAAGACCAGACCCTGTGGCTGTCCGACCTCGATCTCCCGCGCCCCGTCTCCGCCATCGCCGCCTTCGACGCCAACGAATGGAACCCCGGGCGCGGCTCATGGACAAGCGATAACCGCGGAAATTTTCATCTCTCCACCATACCGAAAGGGAAAATTCGCATCTACGCCACACACTCAAAATTTCCGCCCACTTCCCCCCAATACCTGGACGCCACCGATGCCGACAGCCACCCTCCCATCCCCCTCGCATTTCCCGCCCCCACGCGTGCCCTCCTCCGCATCCAAAACCCACACGGGCGCGCCATCCCCGCACGCGTCTCCATACTCGACGTCCGGACAGGCCACGAAGTGACCACCCTCACCACGCCGGCCAGTGGCGCCGCCGACCTCCAGACCCTCCCCGCCAAAGCGCACTTCTTCGTCTTCGCCGACGGATACCTCCCCCTGCGCGTCACGCGCGACGTCAGCCCCAACGACGAAATCCTCCTCACCCTCTCCCCAAACCTTCGTGCCAACCTCGAACTCACCGTCATCGACGAAAACCGGCGCGCCCTCGACCGCGTCACCCTGGCCCCTCTCGCCCCCGCCCTGCGCACGCAATACCCCACATGCCTGGGCCGCACCGACCGTTCGGGCCACCTTCTCCTCGAAGGATGCCCCCCCGAATTCTGGCTCGAAGCCTTCCACCCCGACCACGCCCCCGCCGTCGTCCGCATTCCGCGCCACGACCCCATCGCCATGCCCCGCGGCACCTCCCTCTCCATCCGCCTCGCCGACACGCGCGGTCTCCCCGTCTCACGCGCCCGATGCACCATCGACACCGTCTGGACCGATGGCCCCATGACCACCACGCGAACTGAATCCATACGCGCCACCAACGCCACCCTCTCCCTCCCCCACCGCCCCGACGTCCCCCACACCCTCACCTGTCATACAGACCAGGGCGCCGCAGCCTCCCTGATCCTCACCCCGGGCACACCCCATCCCGATACCCTCCTCTTTCCTCACTATACAGAACAGACTCTCCAGATCATCGACACCCTCGGCGCCCCCGTCCCCTACGCCATCCTCACCTTCTCCCCCGAATCCGGAGAACCACGCCGACTCGAAACCGACGAAGTCGGCCGGATCACATTCTCCGCGCCTCCGGACACCCTCCTCACCGTCACCCACTATCAGCACGGACAAACCACCCTCCCACACGCCGACAGCCCCAGCCCGCCCCCCGTCCGTCTGCCCGACACCCCCATCCCCGGCATCCCACAGTGCGCCCAGAATCTCGGCCTCTCCGTCATCCCCGACGGCGCCGCGTTCCTCATCGACGACGCCGGGCCGCATCTCAAGGCCGGCATCCGCCGTGGCGACGCCCTCGAATCGTGCGCCAAAACCGAAATCACCGTCGTGCGCGACGATCGTCGAATCCAAATCAAACTTTCAGAACTATGATAGAATTTTAAACCCGTGTGCATAGGGTGGGGGAAGTCTCCCCCTGCGTCGCTATCGCGCTGCCGACAGAGTCCAAATTGCCGGAGGTTCCCAACGCCGCCGGTTGCAGAATTTTCCAGAATTTGACGATAGTATCGATTTTTCTGCTTTTCACACAGATCGACCCCGGCGGCGCCACGTCCAGCTCCCCGCACCGTCGGCACGCGCGATACGCGCCGCCCCCCTCCAGCGGGGAGTGCCCCGCAACCCCCTCATACCACCGCATGCTCCCCCGCACAGCGAAAGGCGCGGCGTATGGAACGCCAGTGACATAGCCGCGCGCGGCGAGGCGTATCGAGGACGAAGTCCGAGATAGCCGCCGCCCACCCATTTCAGCACCCCGTCATGGCACGATATGCTTGCCAACAAACATCGGGGTATTGTAAAGAAGCGGGGGATTTTTTGCCCTCATAGGAGAAGTTATGTCCATATCCACACTCTATTTAGCCCAGGCTTCGGCCCCCGCGACCGGTGATCCCAACTGGCTCGTCATCGGCATACTCGTCGGACTCTTTGTCGTCCTCGCCATCGTCCTCATGCTGCCATCCAAACGCGCCATCACCGACGATTCGGGCAAGGCGCTCGAAGATCCGACAAAACAAGACAATGCGAATAAAATTGAAAACAAGACCGACAAAGAAAAACTTTCTCTTGCAGAAATCAAAGAAGTTCGCAGGGAAAGCGTTTCCGCCGACAAATCCAAAGAAGAATTGCGAGAGCTGAGAAAAGAACGGCGAGCGGCGACACAGACCGACAAGGCCGTTCATGAACGCGAAAGCGAAGAAAATGCACAGTCGGAAAAGGTCAAGGCAGCCGTCGACAGCGAAAAGGTGAGCGAAAAAGAAGACGCGACGGAAGAAAAGAAGGTCGAAACCGTCCAGGAAAAAGCAGACGAAAAGCCTGCGGAAAGCGAGCCTGAGAAAGAAGAGAAGCCTGCGGAGCGCGAGCCTGAGAAAGAAGAGGAAAAGCGCGCCGACGAAGCGATCACGGCCCCCATCGACGACGTCGTCATCAAGTCCGACACCGACGCGAACGACGTGTTCAACTCGCTCTTTGGCGGAAGCGACCTCTCCGAGCTCAATTTTGACGATCTCGGTTCGACCAGCAAACCCGTCGACGACACGGCATTCCCGACGCTCGGTTCGGCCCTCATTCCGCTCAGCGAGATCACCGAGGCCAACAAAGAAGCCAAAAAAGAGGAGATCAATCCGCTCGACGAGCTGACCAAACGTCTGGCCGAAAAGGCGGAAAAAAAAACTCATCACTGAGTGAAAATTTGAGCGACGACGCGCCTGCGGCTTTGACCGTTCCCGAAGAACGGCCGGTTGCGGACACGCCGGACGAGAAAACAAACACGGCCAAGAATGTGCCGGACGAGACAAAAAAAACGGAGAGCGCACCGGCGCCTTCTGTCAAAACCATCGACGCACCGCGCAGCCTCAACGAAGGGCTCAAAACGACGCGATCGCAGGGATTCCTGGCGCAAATCAGCAGGATGTTCAAAGGCCAGATGAAGAGCTCGGTGGTGGACGACCTCGAGGAGATTCTGTTCACGGCGGATATCGGCGTAAAGACGAGCGAACGTCTGTTGGAGCACGTCTCGGACAATCTCCGCGACAAAGGCGACGGGGCGCAGGCACTGGCGCTGTTGCGCGGGGATGTGCTTTCCATTCTTAAGACATGCGAAAAGAATTTTGAAGTCGGCGAGGAAAAGCCCCATGTCATCCTCACGATTGGCGTCAACGGCGCAGGAAAGACAACCACCCTGGGCAAACTGGCCTCCCAGCTTACCGCGCAGGGTAAAAAAGTGCTTCTCATCGCCGGGGACACGTTCAGGGCGGCGGCCATCGAACAACTCGACGAATGGGCGACGCGGAGCGGTTGCGAGATCTTCAAAAAGACGCAGGGGGCCGATCCGTCGGGAACCATTTTTGACGGGATAAAATACGCCAAGGAGCACGGGTTCGACATTGCCCTTGCGGACACGGCGGGACGGCTTCACAACAAGAAGGATCTGATTGCGGAACTCCAGAAGATCCATCGCGTGGCGGGCAAGGCGCAGGAAGGTGCGCCTCACCAGGTGCTTCTCGTGCTGGACGCGACGAACGGCCAGAACGCGCTCATGCAGGCCCGCGAATTCGGGGAAGCCATTCCGTTTACAGGGATCATCCTGACCAAACTCGACGGCACCGCAAAGGGCGGGGTCATCATCGGGATATGCGAGGAATTCCGGAAGCCCGTTTATTTTATTGGGATTGGCGAGATGATCGACGATCTGAGGCGGTTTGAGGCCGAGGAGTTTGTGGAAGCACTTTTCCAGGAAGAGGGCTGACAAAACCGGCGTTATAACGGGCCTTTCAGTTTTTGAATGTTGCAACAATCCCATGATATGTGGTATACGCAAACGGCTCTACAGAGGTTGTAGAGGATGCCGACCACAGGCAAAAATCGTGTGGAGAGTGCAGCTGTTAGTCAACTTGGACCATTGAAAGATGGTACGATGAGGAGCTTTTTGATGCGCCGTGTCCTCAGTTTAATGATATTGGCATTAATGGTGATGATGATGCCCGCCCTGGCCATTGGCCAGGAGGACGAATCCAGCGCGCCCGGCAGCGATGCGAGCGTGAGTGACACTGGCACGGCATCGGGCGGTGAGGCCGTTCAAAGTCGTATCGTCGTCAGGGATCAGAAAAAGAAACGCGAGTTCAAGGACAAAATCGTCGTCATTCAGCGCAAGCCGTTTATCCGACGCGGACGCGTCGAGCTTGCCCCGATGTTTTACGGTGGCATCAACGATTCGCTTCTTTTCCAGGTTGGCGTGGGGGGACAGATCAACTACCACATTCTGGAATGGCTCTACGTCGGTGTGTACGGCGGCTGGCAGGACTGGCGAGCGGCCGATCGCGAAACCAACGGTCTCAGCGACATTTATAATGATGTCATTGACGCCACGGACGCAGTTCCCACGACCTCCATCGTCGACGGCTATGTTGGCGGCGTCGTCGGCTTCGTTCCCATCTACGGCAAATTCTCCATCTTCAACACCTCCGTCATCCACTGGGATCTTTCAATCGGCATCGGTGGCGGTGCCGTCTATACCCGTGCCAACGGTTTTGTCGGCGCCGGCCTCATCTCCGTCGACCACCGCTGGTACCTCCTCAAATGGCTCTCCCTCAACATCGGACTCAAAGGCTGGATCTACTACGAGGACATCGGAAACCGCGAGGGCGTCTTCACGCACTGGCAGGCCGGAATCGGTATCGGCTTCTGGCTACCGGCCTCATGGACCTACAAATCCGAATGGTAATCGTTACTTCTGGTGGTGTTTGTCTCTTTTGTTGAACGACTGCCCGAATTTCTTTGGGCTAATATAAAAGGATGGGATTACGCATGAAGCGGTGGATAAGCCTTCTGGCGTTGATCATATTGTTCGGTTTCGGTCTACCTCAAACCTCTTTTGCGGATGATGGCGAAGGCATTTCAAGCCTCGAAAAAGGCGCTCCCATCCGTAACCTCATGCTCCTGCGCTCCGGAAGGTTCGAAATTCAGCCCATGGCGCAGTTCGGCATCAATGAGCCCTTCTATCAGACCATCGGCGTCGGCATCAACCTCGCCTACTATTTCACCAATTACCTCGGTCTCGGCGTCTCCTTCTTCTATAATCCGGGACATATCGCTTCCGATGAAGTCGATGCCGTCAAAAAAGACGGGTACGATTACGATGTCCAGTCCACCCTCGCCATCGCCCAGCCCACCATGAACTTCGACGTCGGCCTCTACTACGCTCCTGTCATGGGCAAATTCTCACTCTTCGGCTGGATCCTCAACTATGACTTCCACATCTACGGCGGCTTCGGCGCCATCATCATGGATTCCGTCTGCGCCGCCGGCGGTTCCGTGTGCAGCGAAGCCAAGAATTCAAGCCTTGAGGGTCCCAAGTTTGCCGGCGTCCTCGGACTCGGTGTCAGACTCTTCTTCAACAACTTCATCGCCATGAATTTCGAATTCAAGGATTACCTGACCAAATACGCCGATTTCTCGCGTGGACAGGCCGATGACCGTTCTCGCTTCCAGAACTTCCTCACCGGGACCATCGGCATCAGCATCTTCCTTCCCGTTTCCGTGTACATGTCCCGATAGTTCAGACGGCGTCTGCTTTAAAAGGCGAGGGTTTCACCCTCGCCTTTTTTTTATTCCATTCCCGGGAAGAACAAAGGGTGTTCCTGCCTTTTCTGTATTTTCAGAGACCTTCCCTACCGCATGGATTCAAAAGTAGAAATCGAACATATCATGCCGCGATCGGCATAAAACACAATGTCCTCAAACAATGTGCAGGCATTCATCATACCGATGATTTTAAAAGAATTTCCGAAACGATCGGGAACAAGATCCTGTCGCCAGAAGGCATCCACAAATCCATCGGTAAAGAATACTTCAGCCTTAAAAAAATCCCGCGAACGCTCAAACAAAACCGGCCATATAGGCAGTTCCTATCTTATGGCCGGGACTCAGGTTGAACAATATTCTAATCTTAAGCCCTACTCTTGAGCGTGAGAAGATACCAGGAGATCTAGTACAGGAATTAGCGAACGGATGCTAAACTCTTTTTGATTCTTAAATATGTTTTATTGTGGTTAGAACGCGAGGGTGAATGCCCGGTTATGCATTTTTGCGGTGAGGCATGGAGCCTGGAACTTGGACTGACTGAAGTCCAAGTTCACACCCAAACGATCAGCTTGCTTCATCCGATTCAGTCAAATGGAGCCGAACAAATTTTTTCTCATCCTCAGTGAGTTCTAAAAGCACCATGGCTTCGTCGAGCGTTTTTCCCTTTGCATTCATGATACGTTTGGTCATGTCGAGTAATTTTTTCTCTATGCCTTTCTCTATGCCTTTCTCTATGCCTTTCTCTATGCCTTTCTCTATGCCTTTCGCTATGCCTTTCGCTATGCCTTTCTCAAACCCTTCTTTTTTGGCTGCAATTTCAATGTCCATAGCCCAACTTTTCATGGCGCCCTCCTTATTGAAATGTCGTTTTGGAAAACCGAATTCGTTGACGAGGATTTCGTGTGACTCCTTGATCTCCACTTCCGTCCGAAAGATCAGGGATAGCATTTTTAGAATACCATTATAATTGGCATTGCACGATTCTCCAACATTGATGACAATAACCGAGGCGAGATCATAGGCACTTTTTTCGACATGCATTCGCCCCACAAAATCCTCTTTGTGAATGGAATACTTTTGAATCGTGCCTCGTAGAGGCTTCGGCGGATCAATACATATCCAAATTGAATATACTTTTTTGATTTTTTCATATTCCGAGTGGCTAAAGACACTTCCTTTTTGTGCCGAAATCATACGGGCACAATAAAACCATCCGCGTCTGGAAATGGGATACGGAAGCGACGAGTCTCGTTGCCCCTCCACGTTGACGATCAATTCTATGGGCGTCTCACTTTTTGGAACTCGGACGATAAATCGCGTGTCGTATGCAATGCGTCCTTCAGTCGATGTAGCATGTTCCTGCCCAAGACTTTGTGCCGCCAAAGACGAAGAGGAATTCGTCATATCCTCATCAAGTCCAATTTCGCCATACACGGGATCGCCATCAAAACTCCCGTTGACGACATCGAGCAACGCACATCCCGCAAACTCCTCCGTACATGCAATGAGCAGATGTGCCAAAATGAATTTGTCCGTCAGCAATCGCTTCATTTCGGCATCATACGCATCGCGAAGCCGCTTTTGGCGATCCGCCCCCATGGTATCATAACCCATACTATCCTCTCTTGCTGTGGCGCGCCCATGCTCGCCCGTTCATGCTCAATGATGACGTCAAACGAAATTTGTGACATCTTGGGGAGAATTATTTTGGAAGAGACACCTCTCCCGAAATGCGCCCATGGGGGACGCTTTTCATGGGAGGAGCCTTGATGCTGTGTATGTGTAGTGCTGTTTTGATGGGAATGCGTCAATTTTTGTGTTTGTCACCCCATGTACCACATGCTCCAATCCACACATCTCCCCCCAGAAAGAGGAGGGTAAAAGTGCCGGTCAAAACCTGCGCCCCTTGCCTCCAATTATGGTATAAAAATCCGGGGGATTTTGGCATGTATGGACGTGAAACAAGGCCATCATGAGGTATAAGGACAAAAAGATGAATATTGAAGAATTGAAATCCGAACTCTGTGACGTATGTCACTGCATGTGGCAACAGGGATGGGTGGCGGCAAACGACGGAAATGTGTCTGTGCTTTTAGATGATGGCCAAATTTTATGTACCCCGAGTGGCGTCAGCAAACGCGAAATCACTCCAGACATGTTAATCATCGTAGACCGCGAAGGGCATGTCATTTCGGGGGAACGCCGGGCCTCCACGGAACTGGCCATGCATCTTCGATGTTACAAGGAACGTCCGGACGTAAAGGCCGTCGTGCATGCACATCCACCGATGAGCACGTCATTTGCGGTGGCCAATGTCCCGCTCGACGAGTATGGCCTCATAGAGGCCATACTCAATTTTGGCACGGTTCCGATTGCGGAGTATGCAGTGCCTGGCAGCGATGAGGTACCTGAGGTGGTGGCGCCGTGGATTGTCCATCACGATGCGGTGTTGTTGCGTGCCCATGGAGCCCTGACGGTCGGATGCGACTTAAAAACGGCATACTATCGAATGGAGTCGTTGGAACATTTTGCAAAAATTACCTTATGTACAAAGTTGCTCGGCGGTGCAAAAGAGCTGAGTCGCGATCAGATCGACGTGTTGATAGATCGTCGCACATCATTCTATCATCTGACGGGGCGTCATCCGGGATATGAGAAACTCCACCAATAGCACACGGAAAACATATCGATGAGGGTGTCTGAATTGAAGGTGAACGGTGTATGGGCGGCCTGGGTGTGGCTGGGTCTGTTGGGGTGTGGTACGGTTCCGGATTCGGGGACAAGCGGGATTGCCGCGATACCGGACGTCATGTCGCAAAGCGTCCAATCCCCCGGTTCAGAACGCTCCGGTTCGATTGCAGCCATCTCCGAAGAAGAAAAGACCGGACAGACGGCCAGCGAGCAGGCGCACGATGGCGCCCAGGACATCGGGGGGCAGACCTGTATGGATATCCAATGGATCGGCGAGCCTTGGGAAAACGGGGACATCGTGCTGTCCTCTCTGACGCATGTCGTCCTGAAGGACGGGCATTTTGTCGTCGCGGCCCACGATGCCCTTGGGCAGGTGCTGATTTGGCCCGATCCAGGGAAATCCCCCATGGTGGTGTCGCCCCATGGCCAACTGGCATGCATGGAAGCGTATGAGGATGGGTATCGCGTGGCGACGATAGCCCGTGACGCTTCCAACTCGGGGTATGCCCTTGAGGTGAGGACATACGATCGGGAAAACCGCGAACTCGACGGGGAAATGTGGAAAGCCGCCACGCGCGGTTTTGAACCCGATGCCAGTTCGCGCTGTGTCTTTTTGTCGCGACGGGAAATTCTTGCGACGGGAACGCGCCCGCGCGGGGATTCCGCGCCCTATCACGGTCTGTTCAAAATCGCCTCACGCGCCCTGACGTTTTATGACGAAACGCGAGGGCAGACGGCCTCGATTGTCTCGGGAGGCCTGGGCCCGGAGGGACCGGAACTCGTGTTGCGCCAGGTATGCCGTCGCGAGTCCAATTCTCCAAAGTGGTGTCACCGGGCGGTGCGCGTAAATTCCTCGCTCGATGACGTGGTCAACGGGGATTTTGTCGTCAAGAGTGAAAATGCATACGTCGTGATTGGCGCGGACGGTTGTCTTGAGCGCCCCCAGGGCACCGCCTGCCCCGATCGTCCGCTTGCGCTGGAATCCGTCGAACCACTCCAGTCGGTATGCGGCGACGCGCAGGCGTCGTGTTTTTTGTATCGCGAAAAGACGGCGTCGTGGCTTGCTCGCATCCCGCACGATGGGGGCAAACCGCAGGTGTGGGCGTTTGCGCCCGGCCTTGTCGTCTTTGACCTGACGGATCCTTCGTCAGAAAGGGGAAACCGGGTGCGCAGCCTGGCGGCCGAAATCGATGAGACGCGTCCCGGAGTGGCCCGCAAACTGGGATGGATTGAGATCGATCTGTCGTGTCTGGAAATCCATCCGTGAGCATACACGGCGCGTATCCGACCGCAGGGAGGATAGCGACGTGGCCCGGGCGTATCCGACCGCGGGGAGGATAGCCCGGGGGCGGGAGCGCTGTGCGCGACGCCTCCCAAAAGATTCCGGTCATCATAAAATTGAGTCAAATGACGCGCGGTGTGGTAGTTAGGCCGATTTTTGGACTTTTGAGGAGCGATCATTGGGCCGATTTTGTCGACATATCTGGCTAGTGATGGGGATTCTGGGCGCGGCGGAGGCGGCGGCACAGGCACCGGAAACCCTTGGCGGGGACGCCTATTTTGACTTTGCGTTTCGGGACGAGGCGCGCATGCTTCAGCGCGGGCATGTCGAAGGGAATTTGGCGCAACTGAAAGAGGCGCGGGAGGCGGAGGAGAGCGAACCGGCGGATGCCGGATCGGGGCTTGGGCTGTCGATGCCGGCGGAAATGGCGGCGGGCAAGAGTTATCGCGTGGCGGATCTGCAGCTGGAATGCGACCATGAATACTGCGCGGATCCGGAACACGTCGAGGCGTTACTGAGGGCGACGGGGCTGACGCTCGGGCACACGACGACGGCGGAGGATTTGGCGATTGCGGGGGAGCGATTGCGCAAGACGGGGTATTTCAGCCATATCCGGCGCGAGGTGCGCGTGGAGGGGGAACGGGTTTATGTGACGTTCGGGACGGTTTCGCACACGACGGTCCGCAAGATCCACATCGACGACAGCGGGGCGCTGTACGACTCGGAGATTCGCAAGCGCATGATTCTGCGGCCGGGGGGGGCGATTTATCCAAGGACGGTGCTCCTGCGTGGGAAGAATGCCGACGCGATGGATACGTCGGAACTCATCGCCATGGCGCTGAAGGATCAGAGCGAGAGTCTGCGGCGGATTTATGTCAAGGAAGGCTATTTTGACGCGGAGGTCGAGATCACGACGGAGGAAATCGCGCCGCACGTGGCGGATTTGCACGTCCGGGTCAAAAATGCCCGAAGCTATGTGCTCGGGAAAATTTACGTGCGCGGGCACAAGGTGCGGACGTATTCGGATCTGGAGTCGTCGTTTCGTTCGGAATTCAGCATGTTTGGGAACGTGACGAAGGCGGCCATCGAGGATGCCGTGTCAGGCATTGTGACGGCGTATCGCGAGAACGGGTATTATCAGGCGAAGATCGACTTTGTGTCGCGGCGCAATCCCGAGACGCACACGATCGACGTGTTTCTGGACATCCATGAGGGCAAGCACTGGGTCGTCGACTTTGAGGGCAACGAGGCGCTTGCGGACAAGGAGCTTCTGGAAGCGCTGACGTTCAAGTCGTCGGGATATGTCGACCGCGGGGAAGTGGAATCGTCCTCCGAGGCGCTGGTGAACACGTACATCACGGCGGGCTACTATCACGCGGAGGTATACGGCGAGATTCTGCGCAACGCGCTGGACGGTTCGGACATGGTGCTGTTTCACGTCGAGGAGGGCGCGCGCAGCGAGATTGGCGAGATCGTGTTTGACGGAGCCTCGGTGTTGACGCGCGAGGCGCTTCTGGACGTCATCAACAGCCAGGAGTATTCGGCGTTTGGTTCGGGGGCGTATCCGCAGCGCGCCATGATTGCGGACGATGGCGCCAAGATCGTCGACGCGTACCGCGCGCGCGGCTACCTCAACGCGGATGTGCCCGGCTGGACGCTTGAATCGATCGAGCCCGGGGGCAGGCTTCGTCTCACATTTGTCATTCGCGAAGGGGATCCATCGCATTTTGGCACACGCCAGATTCGGTACACGGACCGCGAACAGTACGATCGTTTTGACGTGCTGATCGACCAGCCTTCCGACGATGTGTTCAGCGATCTGGCCTTTCGCACCGAACGCGCCGCCATTACCAAGCAGCTCCGCCAGCGCGGCCATGCGACGATATCGGATCGGGTGCACTGCACGTCGTACACATCGGACGGAGCGGTGGCGAGTGAGGAGACGTGCGAAATCGCGGAATTTCAGTCGGCATGCATGCCGTCCGATCTGGCGTCGATGTGTACGATCGTCGAGACGCGCAACGGTCCACAGGAACGGTGCATGAGGCATTACGACACGGAGTATGGCATCGCGGGCGAACCGGAGTGCCGGCTTTCGGGCGGCATCACGGGGACCGAGGTCGACGTGGAGTACGAAGTCACGCTGGGGCCGATTTTTTCGTTTGGGGACGTGTTTATCCATGGCAACGAAGTGACGCGCAACTGGGTTGTGCGCCAGGACATCCCGTTCAAGTCCGGCGAGATCTATGACGTCAACCGCGTCATCGAAGCGCGCAGCCTTCTGCGCCGCCGCACGATATACAAATCCGCGTCGCTCAACGCGATCGGGGTGGACGACGATCTGACGCAGAGCTCCGAACTCGGGGATTCGACGACGCTTGGGGAACGCAGTGTCCCCATTGTGGTCACGCTTGAGGAAGGCGAGCGCCGCTGGATCGATTTCGCTCTGGGCCTGTCCCTGACGGGCGGGGACTGGATTCTGACGGGCGAGATGGAGTTTGTAGAGGCCAACCTTCTCGGGACGGGGTGGGCCCTGCGTCTTCTCGTGATGCCCGAGGCGCGTGTTTTTGCCAACAATTCCGAGTTTGTGTTCACACAGAAGTTCAACCAGAACTTTTTCACGCTTCTGACGCTGACGATTCCGGTCATCCCGGCGAGCGGTTTCAACATCGTATCCCAGCTGTTTTATGATTTGCGCTACATTCCGGACACGAACAAGGAGGAGTACGGCTGGCTCGTCGAGTTGCAGTGGAACATCAGCAAATCGTGGTTTTCGGCGCTTGCGTTTGAACTCGAGTCGTCGAACACGTCGTCATTCGGGATCGATGTCAGCGACGATCTGACGTCGTATCACGCGTGCTATCCGGTGACATTTTTCATGGACTGCCCGTTTAGCAGCCGCAACGAGGACATGACGGTGTCGCTGACGCCCCGCGTGTCGTACGACGGGCGCGACAGTCCCGTCGTTCCCAAGTACGGATTTTACATCGAAGGCAAGGCGAAGCTTGCGTATTCCAACACGATTGGGTTCTATGCGATGCCGGAGTTTCGTGCCTCTTACGTGTACACGTTTCTGAAGTACTTCACGGCGGCGTTCAACCTGCGTTTTGGCATGAGTTTCCACGAGTCCGGCGAGAGCATCCCGCTTATCGACCGGTATTTTCTTGGCGGTCTGAACATGCGCGGCTACCCCAACGAGGCGCTGGGGCCCCGTCTCGTCAACAGCCTGACGCCCAACGTGGCGACGAACGAGGCGGGCGGCGGCGAGGTCTTGTTCAACCTCACGGCGGAGCTGCGCTACCCGATCTGGACGAACATCGGCATTTACGGCGCTGTTTTTGTGGACATGGGGTCGCTGACGGAGTACCAGCCGACGCATTATTCGGGTCTTGAGTTTGGCCGCGAACTCTTCGACCGTCAGATGCGGTATACTGCCGGCCTTGGCCTTCGTTGGCATATCAGCGAATCGATCCCGCCCATCGTGATAGACTACGGCTTCATTCTCAACCGTCGTCGCGGCGATCCCCTGGGCAATTTCAGCCTGAACATCGGGTACTCGTTCTGAGCCTTTCTCCCGGGAGGGTTTCTCGGAATGATTGCCCGGCCGCCTTCGTTTCGACGGATACGTCCCGCCGCGGGCAATGCGTCGTTCGGAGATACTGAGTTTGTGTTCTGGGTGGGGGAAGTCTCCCCCTGAGCGTCTATGCCCTGGTGTCGCAGGCATCGCCCACAAGCAGGGCGCGCGCGTATCGGCCTGCGGACGATAGCGCGCGCCGCGAGGCGTATCGGCCACAGGCCGATAGACGAGCGCCACCACGGCATACGCCGCTACCCCCTCTGCCCTCACCCCCTAGCCCCCTCTCCAGACCGGAGAGGGGGAGGAGCGTTTCGGATTGACAGACCATTTCGGACATAACTCGCCGTGGAAATCCCGCGGGATGACACTCGTCGAGATTCTGATCGTCGTCGCCCTGATTGCGTCGATGATGACGATTGCCGCCGTGAGCATGGGGGTAATCGGTCACGCGGATGTGCACGGCGAGGCCCTTCGCCTGAGTTCGGCGATACGGTATACGTTCAATGCCGCGGCGACGTCCAACACGACACTTCAGATGCAGCTGGACTTTGAAAACCGGACGTTTACGGTCGACAAACTGGACACGCACGGGGGGCTCAGTGCCGAGACGCTGCGCGGTGCCACGTACAAGTCAGAATCCGCACGTCAGGAACGCCGCACGGATGACCGCGCCAGCCGTCTCGACGACGAGGACGCCCGGTTCGGTTCAGTCACGCGCACCACGCTGGACGACGTGTTCATTTCCGGCGAGGATGCCAAGCTCAAGGACGGGGTGTATTTTGTGGGCGTGATGACATCCCACCATGACGAGATTCAGACGGACGGCATCGGAACGCTCAACTTTTTTGCCAACGGGTTTGTCGAACGCAGCGTCATTTTTCTCGGCGACGAGGATGCCGCCCAGGGCCTCGACGGCATCGTCTACACGATCAGTCTCAATCCCCTGACGGGGCAGTCGTCAGTCACCCCCGGACGCATGGAGATTTCCTCGTCGTTTTTTGAAGAGGAGGAGGACAATTGAAATCGCGCGGATTCACCCTCCTTGAGCTCATGATCGCGGCCTTTATCCTGGCCATGGCGGCCGCCATCCTCATGGGAACGCAGTCGACCTCCCTGCGCCTGATGGGATATGCCAACAACACCTCCGTCATCACCATGCTGACCCGGGCCAAGATGCAGGACATCGAATATGAGGTGCACCGCACGATTCAGGAAGATGGTGTCAAAGAGGATTACGTCGAGGAATACGAGGGGGATTACAGCGACGACGGATATCCAGACATTCGGTGGAACGCCCTGGTGCAATCGATCGAACTGACGGACGAAGCGTCCAACGATTTTGTCGAAAGCGTCACCAACCAGCTTTACGGCATGGGCGACGAGGGCGGCACCCTGAGCGGTAACACGACCGTGACGCAGTTCCTGCCGCTCATGGTCAGTTTCATGCCGACGATCATCAACCAACTCGGCCAACGCATCCGAAAAATCTCCCTGACGACGACCTGGGACTATCTTGGCGTCGAACAGACCCTGACGGTCTCGCAGTTCGTCGTCATTCTGGACGTCGGCTCCGCCGACGGCGTCAGCGGTGCGTCGGTGTCGGGGACGACCGGAGCGGACGGCAAGGACACGGACACCGCCGGAGGCACCACCAACACAACCACCACGAACAAAACGACGACGAACAAAACGACGACGAACAAAACGACGACGAACAAAACGACGTCGCGTACCACGGGGGGAACCGGCAGACGCACCAAGTCTGGCGAAAGCACAGGAGGCCAGCCGTGAACATCCGACGGGGAATGACGATGATTGAGGTCATGATAGCGGTGGCCATACTCGCCGCCGTCATGGCCGTAGGCTGGGGTTCGTATGCCATCTCGACCGATCACCAACAGCGAATGCAGGAGATCAACGAACGCATTCACGGAGTGGAACAGGCCGTCAACCGCATCGTCCGCGACATGTCGACGGCGTTTATCACCACCCATGGCGACGACGAGAGTCAGACGGAGATTCGGTATCAGACGGGATTTCTTGGCGACCGGAAGCGCGTCGATTTTACGAGCATGGGATATGTCCGAATGTTTCGCGACGAAAAGGTCGGGGATCAGAGCGAGATTTCGTATTTTGTCAAGGAAATGCGAAACGAGGACGGCGATTTGGACACATATCTCGTCCGCCGCGAACAGGCGCCCATCAACGACGATTTTACACGCGGCGGGACGATTTTACCCCTTCTCGACCACGTGATCAGCTTCAGACTTCAGTACTGGGACGACTCCAAGGCCGAGATGTCCGTAGGGGACGACGGCTGGATCGACGAATGGGACACGGAAAAAAGCGACTACAGCGGACGCCTTCCCAGTCGCGTGCGCATTGAAATCGAAATCGAAGATCCCCTCGGGGGGGATGAGCCCATGCTCATCACTACCCAGGCGCAAATCCATCTCACCGAAGCCCTGAACTTCTAGGCATGTTGGAAACGAACCCATGAACGTCACTTCCTGCCACCGTCTTGCGAGAAGATGTGCCAAATTCTGGAACGCCTTTGAATACCCCATCGTCTCCGAAAAGCACATGTCAAAAGGGCGCCGACGCGGGGTCGCCCTGCTCCTCGTCATGACGTACATCGCCATCATGAGCGCGACGATTCTGTCCGGCTTTATGAACAGTCAGGTCAGTTTCACCATTTCGGCCAATGTCCGGGACGATCTCAAGGCCTATTACAAAGCCAAGAGTGCTCTCAATCTCGGCAGGCTCATGCTCACCTACCAGTACGAACTCGAACAGGACGAATTTTTCGGGCAACGCCTCAAACGTTCCAACTTTCAGCTCTACCAGATCATGGATCTTCTGATGACGCCGTTCAAAACGGGAATCATCAGCGTCGACGTCCCCAATGCCAACCGCACCATCGCGAGCTACAACCTCAAGGAAGCCGGCGTCGACGCCATGGGAGACGAAACGGGAGACTACAACGTCAAGGTTTTTCCGGAGGCCGGACGCATCAATGTCAATAAATTCAACACCGGAGCCAAACAAAAAGATCTGTACGAACTCTGCATGATGATGGCCAGTCCGGAGTACGACGATTTGTTCAACACACGGGAGGCGGGCGCAAACCGCCTTTCGCGCATGGAACTCCTGGCCGCCCTCATCGACTGGGTCGACACGGACAGCGAGAAAACGTTTATCAACGACAAATGCGAACTCGAAGAGTCGGGCGGCGACGAGTCGAGCCTTTACGTGGATCAGCGCAAAAAATACAAAGTCAAAAACGCCAAGTTCACCACCCTCGACGAATTATACGAAGTCGCCGGATTTGGGGACGACATCATGGAAGCCTTTGGCGAAACCCTGACGGTCTATCCTGTCGAAAAAATCAACGTCAACCTCGCCTCGGCCAAAGTCCTCTATTCGGCTCTGTGTAACGCCGTCGATTCCGAGAAAAGCGGCAATCGCGACAACAAGATCTGGGCGTGCGCCGACCCCACGACGAGCACCCAGCTCTTCGCCCTGGCCATGGCCCTGGAAGGATACCAGCAGTTCGTTTCAAACCCCATGAACCTGCTCTATCTCTACACCGTCGAAAACGAGACCTCCGTCATGCCCGGCGTCGTCCCCAACGGGACCGTCGTCCCATTCAGAACCGTCTCGGAATTCTACAAAGTCCTCCAGGCCATGATCAGCGATGCCGAGCAATTGCCCAAATTTCTGCTCTACTCTCCGACGGCCTACGCGCTTTTTGGAGACCGCGTGCTCTCCATGACGTCCGCTGGTCTCGGGCTTTCAAACTTGACGTTTAACACCACTGAACTATACGCCAATATCACGACGGCCAGCCCGCGCGTTTTCCGCGTCGTGGCCGTCGGAGAATATGGTGGCACAAAAAGAACCCTGACAACCGTGATCGATTTTAACACGACCGGCGGCAAATACCTCTACTGGCGCGAGTACTGACATTACCATGGCACATACAACAATAGGTTTAGACATCGGATCGCGGGCGATACGCTATGCAGTCTGTACAGGCGACCCTTCGCACTTTGAAATCAAGACTTACGGTTCCATCCCCATCCCCGACGATCCCGCACAAAACACCCCGGAAGACGCCCTGGAACTCGCCCTGAACGAACTCGTCAAGTACCTGGAACCCTTTAGGAAACTGCCCATCGACGCCATCGGACTGACCCTGGATCCCACCAAGGCGCTCTCCACACACAAGACCATGGCGCTCAACGACCCCGAAAAATTGCAGCTCATCCTTCCGCAGGCTCTGAGCGATTACTGGAACATCGACGACGACACGCAGATCGCCTTTGAGGTCGGGGAACTCCTCTCCCAACACAACTCCGCCACCGAATCCGAAGAACCGGGAGACGAGGGCGGCTACGACATCCACATCATCAATTATCCCAAACCCCATATCGTCCAGATTCTCGACACTCTTAAAAAACACGACATCGACCCGCACGTCGTCCTGCCTTCCAACGAAGCCCTGGGCTTTCTCATCGGCACGCTTGTCCCCACCTCCAACAAGCCATGGGCCATGCTCGATATCGGCGAAAAACATTCCGTGCTGAGCATCTGCAACGGAAACAAAATCGTCCTCACCCGTTCGTTCAAAATCGGCGGAGCCAGCCTCGATGAAGCCATCGCCGAAACATTCTCTGTCCCCCTCGACGAAGCCAGACGCATAAAACACGAAACCGGATTCGTCGCCCATCCCGGAACAGAACAAAACGCTTACCGGGAATTTATCGAAAACGGAAAACTCAAACCCTGGGAAATCGATCCCGTGGCACTTTCGGGATGTTGCGCGCGCACGCTCACCCAGCTCGTGGCTTCCGTGCGACAGTCGCTCGTCCACTTCGTCACCAAAACCCACCAGGAACCCGTGCGGCTTTATCTCGTCGGGGGATGTGCCCGGTTGTGCGGCATCGACACATGGATCACCCAGTTCCTCGGACTGGAGTCCCTCTGCACGCCTCCGCCAAACCTCAATCCATACTCCACCCCAGACTCTCAGATTTCCATCGACGCCGCCGCCATCGCCATCGCCGCTGAACGAAACATCGACGGAGCCTGCCCCCTCAATCTGCGCCGAGGTGCCCTCGCACACAAGGGAAGCCTCGCCATCCTCCAGGATAACAAGTGGCTGTTCGCCACCCTCATCCTCCTCGTCATCGCAAGCCTCATCTTTATGACGCTGTCTCACTCCAAGGCCATTCAGAAAGAACATGACACCCTCAAAGCCGCCCTTGAGGCTACAAGCCAGAAGGTCTTCGGTAAAAAATTGATCTCCTATTCGCAAATCGAAAAGGAAATTCAGGAAAGTCAGGGCTTCTCATTCATTCCAGATCGCACCGCCTTCACACACTTCTCCTGGATCTCAAGCCAGGTCAACGACAACCTCTCAGACGTCGAAATGGACATCAATTCTCTCGATATCGATACACAGAGAAAAATCGTCACCATCCGCGGAGAAGTGACGGGGGACGACGGCCTGCCCAAATTTATGCAGCTCCTCGAACAATACGAATGCTTCCCTAACGAAATCGCAGAACCCAAAACCTCAAAAACAAAAGATCGCACGGCGTTTACACTCCGCATCGATGCAAACAGATGCTCAGGAGGCGAAAATGAATAAGCCCGAAGCCCTCAGCAGAGCTCAGGAAAAAATCCTGAACGCATGGGAAGGACTCCAGCCAAGAGAGCGTATCCTGCTCATCGCCACCACCATCATCATCATCACCCTTGTCGTCTTCACCCTCTTCAGATCCATGTGGAATACCATCGACGCACAAATCGCCGAGACAGAAACCTACCGCAAAAACCTCAGCTACATCGTCGAAAATCAGGCCCTCTATCAGGCAAACCGCGCTAAAAAAGAAGCCATGCGGCAACGCCTGCTCAACGCCGACTCCAAAGTCGTCAACAAACTCACAAGCATGGCTTCCACCCTCGGGTTCGACGTCACCGTCACCCCAAAAGACGCCCATAAAACCGCAGACGACTCCGGCACGGAAGAACAGGAAATTGAAGTCACACTAAAAAACGTCGACTACTACAAATTCATCGAATACCTCGTGCAAATACAGAAACTCGACACGCCCATGTTCATGCGACACATCAACATGAACCGTACAAGCGCCCTCACCAACTCCGAGACAAAAATGACCGTCTCCATCACCCTGATGTCCTATAGGCTCAAGGAATAAAATGCGACGTAAAATCCTGAAAATACTGGGGATTTTCCTCCTCTTCGTCTTTGCTTTCTTCGCCGCATTCTTCCTCATGTTGCCCACGGATTCCATCCGCCACTACGTCGAGAAAACGCTCGAAAAGCAATTCAAACACGAACAGTCCGTCGAAATCGAGTCCCTCTCCGTCAGCCCCCTGCTCAACATCACCGCCCAACATTTCTCCATGATGCCGCGCACGTTCGACGCCGAGGCCGCAAACCTCGCCACCGACGGGGGCTCCTTCAACGGCTATTACTGCGCTCCATACGTCGAACTCCAGCAGTTCGTCATCGACGAGATCTTCGTAAAACCAAGCATCCTCTCACTCATCCAGAAAAAACCTTCCGGAGCCTTCAACCTCAAACTCCAGGACGGACTCATCTCCGGAACCCTCCAGGCCAAAGGAAACCTCCTCGAACTCACCGCCAACGCCGAAGACATCTCCCTCAACGAATTTGCACTCCTCTCCAACCTCTCCAGAATGCAGATCTACGGCAACATGGCTTTCGACGCACGCGCCATCATCCAAGGCTCCTCACTCGCCGAGCTCTCCCTCACCCTCGACTCCCTCAACACCGTCACATGCCCAAAACGATTCAAACTCGACGTCCAGGGTCTCCCGTTTATCGAACTCCCATTCACCGTCTTCGGAAATATCCACGCAAACCTCGAAATCAAAAAAGACAAGCTCACCATCCACTCCCTCACCTCCGACGGTCCCGACATCAAACTCGATATCAAAGGTGATGTCGCCCTCAAATCCACCAAAACCCCTCTCCCTCGATTCAATCTCGAAGCCACTATCACTCCCTCCCAGGCATGGATCGACGACAACAACATGGGCGTCATCTATCAGATCTGCGAAAAACTCGACGACGGCAGCATCAAACTCTCCCTCAAAGGCACAAGCAAAAAAATCAAACACGAATGCGGTACACCCATTCAGAATCCCACCGCACCGCAAGCCAATGACGAAAACGCCAACCCCACCCCCTCCCCCACTGAGCCCGAAGCCACAAAAACAAATTCTCCCAAACTCTCGCCACGAAAAGCCAAAAATTTACAGGAAAATACCGAACCCCAAAACACCCCGGACTCGCCAGCCCGCGCAAGACCCGCACAAAGAGGACGCATCCAGTCCAATGACGCCACCCCCGCCCCTCGCCCCCGTACAAACAGACCCGAACTCAGCGAACGACCCAAATTGGCTCCGGAAATCGAACGAAAACTCGATAATATCGACCAGAAAGTCCAAAACGAGGCCATGAAAGACTCTCGCGTCCGCGAAAGAATGAAGAAAATTCAAAATCCATAAAAATAAAATTATTTGACATCATCAGCACACCCATGCCACACTCAATTCTTCAGCGGCATTAAATTCCTGAATCCATGCTTTATGCTCTTCAATGAGAAAAGGTGTGACATGATTAAAAGTGAGCTGGTCGACGCGGTTCGTGACCGCCTCGGCGCTGTAACCTCCAAGCAGACTTGGGAATACGTCTCCTTTATTTTTGACCAGATTTCCGAAGCCCTCGAACACGGCGAACCCGTCAAAATCACAAACTTCGGCGTCTTCGACACCCGCCACAAAAATGCTCGCCTCGGACGTAACCCAAAAACCCTCGTCGAAGCCGAAATCCCCGCCCGCACCGTTGTCCGTTTCCGACTCAGCAACCAACTCTTCAATCGACTCAATCCCGACGAAAAAATCTCTCCTAAGTCTTGAATCCTGCCGCCAGATACCTGACAATAATACTTCGGTTCGCTTCCTCTCGATAGACTAACCCTACCTATGCTCTTTCCTAGGAGGCGGCGCTATCGGGGCTCAAGCCCCGATACGCGCACGCCGCGCGCCTATTTCGGCCATGAAGGCCTCAATACGCCGCGCCCCCCTCCCCCCCCCCCCCCCCCCCGGCCCGGGGCCCTCGCGGAGCGGAAGGCCGGCGGGCCCGCCCCCCCCCCGCGCCCGGGTGGCGGGGGGGCGGGAGCGGCCTCATCATATACCAACGCAAACGCACAAGGAGGTGTGTTATGGCTATCGTTGTGGAGTACAAGGCGTACTACAAAATCGGTGAAATCGCAAAAGCACTGGGCATTGAACCCCATACCATCCGATACTGGGAAGGGCTCTTCACTGAAATTCGTCCAGAAATTTCCGCTTCCCGAAAACTTTATACGCGAAATGACCTCGAAACATTCGCCGTCATCCAGTACCTCACTCGAAATGTCCAGCTCAAAATCGATGGTGCCCGCGCCACCCTCTCAGACCTCCGACACTCCGGTGAACTCGCCACCCTAAAACAATCCCTCGTCGAATATCGTAAAAACGAACGAAAAACCATCGGCACCCTGGCCGCCTTGCGCGAACTCGTCGTCCAAAAAGACATCATCGCCCCCCCAGCACAAAACGACGCACCAGCACCACTCGCCACAGAAGACAAAGATGCCGAAATCAGACGCATCCAAGCTTCCCTCAACATCAAATCTCGCGAACTCGAAGATTATAAAGAACAACTCATTCAAGCCCTGGACGCCATCTCCGAAAAAAATGCCCAAATCGAACACCTCCACGACGAACTCACCCAAGCCCAAACGTCCCTGTCGTGCAAATCCAGCGAGATCGAAGACCTGCGTTCCCAATGGGATAATACGCATGCCCTCCTCGACGCCAAAGTACGCGAACTCGATACCCAAGAAACCGAATACCTCCAGGCTCTCGAAGAAATCTCCAGCCAGAAAAAAATTCTCGACCAAACCAACGCGCTCATCACAAGCAAATCCGCCGAGATCGACAACCTCCACGGCGAGCTGAATCAGGCCAACGAAACCATCGCCAGCAAATCCGCCGAAATCAACAACCTCCACGGCGAGCTGAATCAGGCCAACGAAATCA
>CAMCLY010000027.1 GCA_945875805.1 uncultured Myxococcales bacterium
GTTTCGTGTTTGGCTGAGCCTTTATGTGGGTTTTGGTGAGGGCTTTTTGTTTTTGCCTTGGCTTTTTGTGGGTTTGGGGTGGGTGTTTCGTGTTTGGCTGAGCCTTTATGTGGATTTTGGTGAGGGCTTTTTGTTTTTGCCTTGGCTTTTTGTGGGTTTGGGGTGGGCGAGAATGAAAAACTGTGCCAAGAATTTTACGACACTACGCCGCATGGCTTTGGCTTTGCTCAAATCCGATCCGAACCACCCAAAGGTGAGCATTCAGCTGAGGCGGAAGTTAGCCGCCATGGACTTCGATTATCTCTTAAACCTAGTAGGCATCAAGGAAAACTAGAATGCGACGGCCCTGGGGCAGCGCCCCACAAAGAACTTTGCGTATGCTATGTCCTGAGTGGGTGTTAAAGTTTATCAACATTTGCTGAAGCATTCGAAGTGCAGCTTTTCATATTTTTCTTTGCAATCACGATGTAGTTTTTGATATTTTTGAATACATTCATTATACAGGCTAGGATTATTGGAATTATTTTGGCATTTTAAGCTATTGACATTGGTTTCATACTCTTGGCATGCGTTTATTGTTGCGATACCTTGATATTTTTCAGAGCATGTGCGCAGACACGCCATTTTGAGATCCTTTTGAGATTGAGATTTGGTTTCTGCTTGAGCTGATGATTTGGCACTGGTTTCTGCGGTGGTTGTCTGATCTTTGCACCCCACTAAAAACATACAAAAACAAGCCAGAGAGCATAAAATTTGGATCTTAATCACGTGTTTCATAGTTTTCTCCTTTGAGTTTTGAAAAATATCGATGTCAAATGACGTTGTTTGGTCTTTGCATGATGAGCAACGTATGCAAAGATAAGTGAAAATAGATCCCATGTCAGCGCTCATTGGCTGGCATGGAGAGTGATATTATTGGCAAGTATCTTTGGAAATACTCAGGTCTTTGCCATCCAAAATGGCGGATTGGCAAATGATCTTTTCTCCCTTTGAAGGTTCTTCACCTTCACAATCGGCTTGATTTTGAGAAACACTGATTTCTAACCAATCTGCGACAGGTCTGAATTTTGTGCCTGCAAAGATATAGGAATGTAGATTTTTGTGTTCATTTTCATAAAAACATCCTGTTGTCTCATTACTATTGCTCACATCGCTGATGATTCTCATGCGAATGGCTTGTGTATCCAGCCATGAGATGGGGGCAATATCATAAATCTTGAATGAGATACGATCCTCTTCACCATCTCCGCCGTAAACGTCTCTAAATTCGGAAACCGTAGCATAATCATGATTGATTTTATAGATTCTGGCGCTTTTATCCGAGGATGGCGCAAAACTGAGATACATCTCGATAAATTCGATGTTATCTTGTGTTTGCGCATGGAAGGTTTGATGCCAGACGGTATTAAACTCAGCATCAGAATCTAATTCTAACCCGTTAGGATTGACGCAATATAGAAGTTTGATATCTGTACCTTCCGAAGTTTTTCTCGAATCTATGGTTTGGCATCTCTTTTTGGTATGTGTACTCAAGGCTTGGGCGATATCATTGGTTTTATTTGTCTTGAGAATCGGAAGCGCTAAACCGGATTCTACGGAAGCCCACAGCATTGCACTGGATGGAACATTCAGACGATTCTTTTGCGAAAGTCTGGCCAAGATTTTGTCGGGGTCTTCCAGGGGAATTTGGGGGGCGGCTTGTTGGTCTTGCTGAGGTTCAGGTTGTATATCTTCAGGTTGTATATCTTCAGGTTGTATATCTTCAGGTTGTTTGTCTTCAGCAAGCATGGGTTGTGCTTGCTGTGTTTCATTTTGCAGGTTTTCAGCAGGCATGGGGTGTGCTTTTGGCTGAGGTTCAGGCTTCAGCTGTGTTTGTTCTGCATGTTGTTTGAGTATGCGGGCGTCGTATGCTTTAGCCCAAGCGACAAAACAATGATATAATATGCTAATGAGTATGATTGCACCAACGATGCTTACAAAAATCACCAAGATCTTTTTCTTATTCTTTTTTAATTGTTCTAAACGTTTTTGTTTGAGTGATTCAATCTGTTGTTCGAGTTCTTGCGCTTTTGCATCGATTTCTTCTGGTGTTTTGTCAATGTCCAAGCCTGCAATGTGTAGGATTTTTTGAGCAATTTTGAGTTGTTTCTCATGAGAAACTTCCCATTTGATTTCCCAAATGGCTAGGCCGAAACTCGTGGTATTGAGTAAGAAACTTAGTTTTGTCGATTCAATCTGCGCATCGATTTCCTGTTCTTTTTGTATGACAACTTCTCTCGCTTTTGCATTAATTTCTGCTTCTGTTTTACATTCTGTCCAGCCCGTGACCTTCAGATGCAATTTGGCATATTCGAGTTGCTTAGCATGTGCGCCTTCCCATTGAGCTTCTTTTGTCATTTTATCGATGTTCGCTAAAAAATCATCGGTTTCTGTTTCGTTTTTGGGAGGTTGAGGACTTGCGGGGTTGGACGTTGGTGGCTGTTCAGCTTGAGGGGGCTGCGATTGTCCCGGCATAAAGTTTGCGAACATGGATGCATAATCTGGCGTAGATTCTGGTTTATCGTGGTTTGGCATGTCAACACCTCATGAGGAAGGATGGAAATAGAGTATTATTTATCAAATAAAGGCTTCGTGTGGGCCGTGATAAGTCGAGCAGGGTTGTTGGATTTCGCGTTTCCAAGCAGCGCCAGCGCCTGGGGCTGATATCTGAGCCACAGCACCATTTTTAGAAATGGCACGGAAAGACTGATCGTAGATTTCGACAAAGATATAATCGGGCATCAGGCAAAGGTTTCGACATTTGTCTAATGGTGCTTCAAAAGAATAATTCGCATGATAATGTATGATGCAATTCTCATTGGGTACGAGGGTATGCACTTCGTAGGGTGCGCCCAAGTGACAGACGGCCATACATCCAAAAAATTGTGTCGAAATATCGATATCTGGGAATTCTTCACGGATAGCTTCGATCATTTTGTCGATATCTTCTTGTGAAATATGTCCGGAACCGGCATCGAGTTTGCTCATGGCATCGATATATTTTTGCGATCTTCTTTTTCTTAAAACACGTTCGCACGCAACGGTTCGTGTTTCCTGCGTCGTTTCAGGCTTTAAGGTGGCATCCAACCTGTGATTGGCTTGGGATGAAACTTGTGTTTGGAATAA
This sequence comes from uncultured Myxococcales bacterium, assembly GCA_945875805.1. Lineage (GTDB taxonomy): Bacteria > Myxococcota_A > Bradymonadia > UBA4248 > UBA4248 > UBA4248. The sequence goes on from CAMCLY010000027.1 coordinate 3,166, forward strand.
CATCGGTTTTGGCATGAGTTTTTACCTATAAATATGATATAATAATATATTATAAAAGTATTTTTCGCGTGAGACTATCTTTTTTTTGTGTAATTTCTTCGGCGCCGATAGGTCTTCCGGAGGCGGGAACCGCGCGAGTTTTGCCCCAATTTCTGATATCTTCGATTTTTTCTGGGCTTGTTTGAGAGAGGGGCACGACGTTATTAAAAGCCGACACAATATTTTCTTCTGTCAGTTGGAAGTTAGGGTTTGCAATGGTGCGATAGGCCAAATCTCGCACGGTTGATTCCAAATCAGCGCCTGTAAAACCATCGGTAATATCGATAATTTTATCGGCGACGGGGCCACTGAAATTGACGTTGAGATATTTATTCATATAGAGACATAAAATTTCGCGTCGTTCATTGGCGTTTGGCAAGTCGATGAAGAAGAGTTCGTCGAATCGACCGCGTCTGAGGAGTTCGGAGGGGAGTTGTGAGACATCGTTTGCGGTGGCGACGACGAAGACCATTTTTTGGCATTCCTGGAGCCAGAAGAGGAACTGTCCGACCATGCGTGTGGATACGCCGCCATCGTTGCTGCCCGTGCCGGAGAGTCCTTTTTCGATTTCGTCGATCCAGAGGATGCATGGCGAGACATTTTCGGCGGTTGTGAGGGCATCTTTGAGCTGTTGTTCGGACTGGCCGACGTAGCTGCCTTGGACGGTGGCAAAATCGAGTCTGTAAAGCGGGAGTTTCCAGCTGGCAGCGATAGATTTGGCGGACAGGGATTTACCGCAACCGGGGACGCCGACGAGCAGAATGCCGCGCGGGGGTTGCAATCCTTTGGACTTGAGGTATTCGCGGTTTTCGTGATTGAGCAGCAATTTCTTTTCGTTAAGCCATTTTTGCAGGCCTGACAAACCGCCGACATTTTGGATATCATGAGAAACTTCGATACGTTCTAATCCGGAAATATTAGAAAACAATCTATCTTTGGCATGGCGGACTTCGTCCATATCTGATTTTTGTATTTTTCCGGTGGCGACGAGCGCGGCGAGTACGTTTTCTGCTTCGATCTGTGTGACGCCGGCCATGGTGGCGGCGGCTTCATGGATATCTTCCTGTTCCCATTCGATAGGAATCATGGTGCGATAGACATCAATATATGAAGATATAATTTCATACATTTCGTCTTCATTGGGCATATCCAAAGTGATGGTGAGGCCTTGTCTTTGCAGGGTTGGCCAGATGGCTTTATGATTTAAAACGATGATTTGTCCGCCGGTTTCATTGGCGAGGCTGACGAGGTCTAAAAACTGTTTCGCATCGCTGGATTCGCAGGAAATATCAGGGGTTTCGGTCATCACAAGCGTGAGATTGGCATTTTTTTTCATTTCTTCGGTCATGAAATCGATGGCACCGTAGACGGTTTTATCTTCTTTGATGACTCGATTTGTAGAAATATGATATATACCTTTTGATAAAGTAAAAACAAAAAATCTCAGAGAGAGTTCTTCTGAGATATTTTTGAGGATTTCGAGCACTCTGTTTTTTTCTATAGATTGTATGGATACAAAAGGAATGCGAGCTTTTGCATATTTTAATAGAAGTTGGTAAGTTTCTGTTTTGTTGCTCATAGGTATATATATATATTAAAAATTCCATGGCTATCTTCGATACGCCATGGCGGCCGTGCTATTGCGTTCGCAATACGCCCGGCCTTATTGTGGTGAAGGTTATCCCAAGTGAGACAGATTAAACTTTAAATCCTTTATTTCTCAAGATGCTGAGAAGTTTTCCCGAGCGATCGGCTTGTGCAGATTTGGTGAGGGATTCTCCGATGCGGTTCATTTCTTGCTGAATCAATTTAGAAAGCTCTTCTCTTTCTTTATCCTTGAGTGCCGGGAGCGCGGCCAGTTGGGGGATTAAACCCATATCGGCGGCAATGCGATCCAGGGCTTGGGAGATGACTTTTTCGAAATTGGTGTTTTGATTGAGGGCTTTTTGAAAGTTGTCCAAGGCCATGACAAACCGGGTATTAATGGTTTGTGTTAATCGATTGACGAATCGTTCATAGACGCCGGCCTGGTGTTCGATTTTTCCTTGGTACATGACGGCCAGAGCTTCTTTTTCCTGGTCTCCAGTTTTGAGCATATTTAGGAGTTGAACCCATTCATAATAGGTTTGCGGTACATTCATGTGATGACCTCATGAGTTTGAGATATGTCTATGGGACAATGTTTTGTATATTTTAAGGCTTTAGCGAAGGACTGGAGTTTGCGGGGCGTTGTGGGGCAGCAGCCACGCATCGGGGGTAGGCGCGTATTTGCGCGTTTTTTGCTCGCTATGTTGTGACATTTCTTCGTCAGCAGCGTCATTCAAGGCGGTTACGCACCTTTTGTACGCGCAAATAGCGCCGTAGGGGGCTTGGCCCCCTCTCATCAAAAATGCCGCAGTTGTGCAATTTTATGATAAATGGGGGGCTTGATGTGTTGAAGTGCGCAATTCTATTTTGGCTTTGTTGGTTTTTGAACGATGTTTGCTGTGGGGGGAACGATGCTCCAAGATTGGGGAAGCCCTTGCGCGAGTGCGTCGCCGAAGTTGAGCATTTTAGGCTTTGGAGCGGGCGTAGATTCGTGAGACGGGGCAGGGGAGGGGGCGGAGAAGGCAGGTTTTGGTATTTTGGTACCTTGTATGGGTTGAGCAGGTGCAAATGCGAGCTGATTTGAGGGGGGAGTGGCAGGTTGATTTGCCGCAGTAGATGTTTGGGAAGGTGAATCTATATTGGTAACAGCATTGATAACAGCATTGAGCGGTTCGAGATTGGGTGCAGCGGACTGATCTTCAGCATTGATATCGTCCGCAGCAAACTCGCCGATATCTTGTAGGGCCTGTGCGTCGTCTTCGTCTAAAAAGGCGGAAGCGAAAGCACCGAGACCGGAAATAAGAGGATTGGGCATCATTCAATCTCCATTAAGTGATAACGCGACGGCGCGAGGCGGGAACGTGAATATATTCGTTGCCTTCGAGATTTTCGATATAATCGAGGAAAATTTGAGCTTTGGCGTCTTTTTCTGCAAATTCATCGCGGTAATCGACGGTTTCAGCGCAGAAGGCTCGAATTGTTTGAGATTCGTTTGTCACTAGATTTGAAAACTGTTTTTTGAGATCATTGAAATAAAATTGATATTTTTCGTTAAGTCGTATTTTTTGCGGGACAGCTATAATCAGCAAGGGAATTCCAACGATAAAGAAGAGCCCAATAATGCCTAAAATGATATTTTTAGTGATATCGGCAGCTTCATCTGATTGAGCTTTTTGAGCTTGTGCAAGTGCTTTTTGCAAATCCTGCATGCGTTTTTCTTTGAGCAATTCTATGATTTTGAGTTCGTTGGAGCCGTCTTTGGTGACGAATTGGAATTCGGAGACATCAAAGCTTTTGGATTCTATTTTTTCTCCGGAGAACGTGGTGTTATATTTATAGGACGATGAAATTTCTTTTTGTTCGAAGGCTCCGGAGATTTTTTCTGGGATTTTGGCGCGATTTTCGGCGGTGATATCGTTATAGGCGTCGTAGATATAATATTTACTGACGGCGATAGCGAATTTGGTGAGTGCGACGTTTGTGTCGTTAGCTTCGGGGTTCATGGCGGCTTCGAGGAGGAGCTGCATGAAGTTTTTGCGTTCTTCGAACAGGGATTTTTCTGCGTTCATGAGCGCTTGGGCTTTATCTTCGTCGCCGTGGAATTGGATGACGAGGCTTTCGAGTCGTTCTTTTCTCTGAGGGGTAATTCTTCGTCGTCGTAGTCGGTGACGAGTTTGGTGAGGGCTTCGTCGAGCAAGACTTTGAAGTCAGGCAGATGGACGGGGGTATCAAAGATATTTTTGACATATTGGTAGGCCTGCGTGTGTAGGCTGGCGCAGACCAAGTTTTCTTCGAGGGTTTGCCATTCTTTGCTGTATTTCTGGAGATAGGAAAATTGGCTGTCCAGTGATGTGCGTCTGCTGAGAAATGATGTTTTCCAGTTGCTGACTTGTGTTTCGTAGAAATTTTCTTTGGATTCGAGTTTTTGGATCCAGGTTTTAAATTGTTCCGAGATGAGGCCTTCGGTGTCATATCCCCAGATGCCGCAGACGAGGGCTTCGAGGACAACCATGGCATTTCGGTTGAGGCTTTCTTCGTTCTGATCGGCGAGGTATCGTTGAATCCAGAGGAGGCTGGGCTGGAATCTGTCGGCACGTCTTGTGACGAGGGCGAAGAAGAGGGATGCATTTTCGGCGTTGCGTTTGAGGGCTTCCTTGACGGCTTTTTTGCAAAGGTCTTCGTTATCGCAGATCCATGCAGCGAGTGCGACGAGGCAGGGTGCCAGCCAGTAATGCGGGGTTGAGATGAAGAGATTTTCGGAGGCGGTTGCAATTGTACTTTGTCGGACGAGTGCGAGGTCGTCTGCTTCGAGGATACCGATGACGGTACGTCGGATATTGTCGTAATGTCCATATTTCTTTTCGAGTTCCTGTCGGATGGTACCGATGCGTGTTTCAGCTTGATTGAGTCGGTTGGACATGCGTTGTTCGCGGATGAAGGCGAGCATTTCTCGATAGATGACGAGGACTTTGTCATCGACTTCATCGACGCGGCTGGAGACGATCTGAACATTATTATTTGTGATTGAAATATTATTTTGGATGGCGTTCAGTTCGCTTTGTAGTTGGCTTCGAACTTCGGATGCAATCTGATATGCACTTGGACCTGAATAACCGGTACCTTCGCTCATGAATTCACCTCATTTAGGAATTAAATCATCCTTATTACGGTGTATGGACACCCAAAAACATGGGCATTCTAAAAAAAAAAAAAAAAATACAAGCTTTAAATGCTAAAAATAGAAAAATAATGAGATGTCATATAGAAAATATGGTGAGGGCTTTTTGTTTTTTATGAAGCATGCTCCCCTCTCCCCATGGGAGAGGGGACGGGGGTGAGGTCGGGGTTTGGCTATGGCTTTTTTTGTTTTTTATGAAGCATGCCCCCCTCTCCCCGTGGGAGAGGGGCCGGGGGAGAGGGCGGGTTTTGGTGGAGTTTTTTTGTGAGTGGTGAAGGCTTTGCGGGCTGGATGGAGCAAAAAAAAGGCGGTGCGTATCGGGCGTATGGGCCCGATAGCACCGCCCAGGCCGCCCGTATCGCCGTGGCGATAGGGCGGCGCCCGGACGAACTAGAAGGCGTTGCCGATGCTGAACTCGAAGACGACGGACTCTTCGTTTTTCTTGGGGGCAAGCGGGAAGCCCCATTCAAAACGCAAAAGCCCCATGGGGGACATCCAGCGGAAACCGAAGCCCATGGAGGAGCGCATGACGGAATCCTTTTCCTCGTCGGTGTCCGCGAACCAGTCGATTTTGAGGGAGAGATCCTGATCCTCGTTGTATGCGTTGCCCATGTCGAAGAAAACGACGCCGGAGATGTTCATGGATTTGAGGATGGGGATTTCGAGTTCGGCGTTGAACACGATTTCCTTGTTTCCACCGATTTCAAAGTTGGTGAGGGAGGAGGTTGGGTCGGTGAGATTGGTGGTGAAAGAGCGAGAGGGGCCGAGGGAGGAACGGTCGAATCCGCGGACGGAGTTGGGGCCGCCGACGAAGAAGCGCTCGAAGATGGGGACTTCTTTGCTCGGGGCGTTCCAGTTGGCGATGTAGCCCAGTTCGAGGTTGAATTTGAGGATGATGTCCCAGACAATGGGAATGTAGGCGCGGGCGCGACCCATGAAGCGGATGTATTCGTTTTCGCTTCCGATGTATTCGTCGGCGACATCGATGGAGCCTTGGAGCATGAAGCCGTCGGTGGGGATGAGGCGGTTGTTGCGCTTGTCCCAGGTGAGGGTGGCATTGAGGGCGCTGGTGAGGCCGCCGTCGAGAAGGGAGCCCAGGCCGCGCTGTTTTGAACCGAATGTGCCGGTGGAGACGTCGACGTTTTCGATGGTATACGTGAGGTCGAGAACGAGATCGCGGGTGATGGGATAGCCAAAACCGAGGGTGCCGCCGTAGGAATCGCGAGTGAAGTCGGTGTAGACGTATTCGTAGTTGAAGACGGAAATGCGGAAGCGCCAGTGGGAGTCAAGGAAGTAGGGGTCGAAGAACTGGACGTTGAAGAGCTGGCGGAGTTTTGAAATGGTGCCCTGGGCGGAGAGGAAGTGCCCGCGTCCCAGGAAGTTGTCGTAGGACACTTGCAGGGTTCCGATGAACGATTCGGAGGAACTGAAGCCGGCACCGATTTGGAACTGTCCTGTGGAACGTTCGGTGACCTCGACGAGGACGTCGATGGTGTTGGGGATTTTGGAGGCCTGGGTGGTGACGGAGACTTTCTCAAAGTATCCCGTGCGTTGGATCATGGCCTCGCTCATACGGATGCGCGATCCGTGATAAGGGGCGCCTTCCTGGACGAGAATTTCGCGACGGATGACTTTGTCTTCGGTCTTCTGGTTGCCCGAAATGAGGATTTTTCCGATTGAAACGGGCTCGCCCGGGTTGATGTCGTATGCGATGTCGATGGTGTTGGGCTGTTCGCCCACGCGACGTCTGGGCTCGATCTGGGCATACGCAAAGCCGCGATCGCCGTAGTAATCCTGGATGCGTTTGACGTCCTCAAAAAGTTGCGAGAGCTTGAATGCCTGGCCGTTCTGGATGGAAATGAGTTCTCTCAGTTTCGCTTCGTCGTCTTCAAAATCGCCGGCCAGATCGACGTTTCCGATGGTGGTGTACTCGCCCTCCTCGACCTTGAAGGTGATGTACATGGAGCTACGATCTTCGGAGAGCTGAACCTGGCTGTCGGTGACGTGCGCATCGGGGTACCCATTTTCGGAATACCAGGCGGAGATGCGCTGGATGTCGCGTTTAAACTCTTCTTCTTTGTATTCCCCCGCGCCAGAGAGCATTCCAAGGAGGGAGGCTTCTCGCGTAAAGATATGGGCCTTGATGTCGTCGTCTGTCAGCGCCTTGTTGCCCAGAATGGTAATGCGCTTGATCTTGACTTTGTCGTATTCGCGGATGTGGAAAATGATGTCCTTGTCGCCATCCTCGCGGGCGCGAATTTCGCTCGTGACTTCGGCGAGGAAATAGCCTTCGGAATCGTAGTGGGCTTTGATTTTTGCGACATTTTCGTTGATTTTGTCGATGTCGAGCGGGGTTGCGATGCGCAGGTCAATTTTTTCCTGGAGGTCATCGGTATCGATTTCGTCGTTTCCGGAGAAGGCGACCGAAGCCACGGAAGGCTTTTCGACGAAAATATACGTCAGGACGTTCTGTCCGTCGACGACGTCCAGATCCACCTGGATATCGTCATAGAGCTTCATCTTGTAGAGGCGCTTGACATCCTCGCTGACCACATCCAGGGAAAGGGGGGCGCCGGATTTTTGCTTGATGTAATAGAGGAGATCCTCGTCGGCGTTTTTGCGGTTTCCCTTGAGAACGATGCGGTCCACGGTGGCGCCGTCGTGCTGTGAAAACAGGGTGGGTTGCGCCGAAACTTGCGCAGAGGGGGCCACAAGCAGAAGCGTGGCAGCAAGGATCGCACGAGAAAGGCGTCGGCCAAGTTGGGTGTTCATTCGGCGCATCCTTTGTAATCTGTCGCTTGGAGCAGATCGGGGGCTTCCGGAGTCAGTTCGAGGGGGGAATCGCCGGCTTCGCTCAGAAGACCGTCCTGCATGATGAGACGGCGAGGCATTCGGCGAGCCAGAAGTTCATCGTGGGTGACAATGACGATGGTGAGACCCAGTGTTTCGTTGAGTTCCCTAAAAAGCTGATGGATGCCGCTGCCGGTTTTCTGATCGAGATTGCCGGTGGGCTCGTCGGCCAACAGAATCGAGGGATTCATCATCAATGCACGGGCCAGGGCAACGCGCTGCTGTTCACCACCCGAGAGTTCGCCGGGTTTGTGCGAACCGCGATTCTTAAGCCCCACGCGTTCGAGGAGCGCTTCGGCGCGCTTTTGCGCATGAGCAAACGATTCGCGGTGTATCAGCGCGGGCATCATCACGTTTTCGATGGCCGTAAATTCACTCAACAGGTGGTGAAACTGGAACATCAGGCCAATGTGTTCGTTGCGAAAACGGGAAAGCTGCATGGGCGAAAAACGGAAAATGTCCTGATCGCCAAAAAATATGTTGCCGCTGGTCGGGGTATCAAGGGTAGCCAATAGATGCATAAACGTCGATTTGCCTGCCCCGGAACGACCGCGGATACTCACCATGGAGGCGGGCTCAAGCGTGAGATCAATGCCCCGCAACACGTCCAACGTGCGCCCCTCATGAAAGAACTCTTTTCTAAGCCCCTGCACGCGGATTTCGACGGCTTCAGACTTGTCGATGATGGTCATGAACTCTCAGCTCCATGGATTCCGCAATATGTGCGCATTGCGCGCACATTTTTCTCGCCACGCTCTAATACATCGCCAGTATCGGGTCAAGTTACTCACAACGCAACCCCTCGACGGGATCGAGTTTTACTGCCATTCGGCTTGGTAACACCGTAGCAAGGAGACTTATGCCAATAGAGGCCAGACAAATAATCAACACCTCCAGCGGATCGACGGTCACCGGGATTTGCGTGATGTAATGCACATTGCCGGGCATCTTGAGACCAAGCGTCTTGATGACTTCGCATAACCCCAGGCCCAGTCCAAGGCCGATGAGGGTGCCAAGACCACCAATGATGGCCCCCTGGACGACAAATATGCGCACAATGCTACGGTCTGTCGTGCCCATGGCCTTGAAGATCGCAATTTCTCGGGCCTTTTCGATCACCATCATGATCAAAAGACACAGAATGTTGAACGACGCCACGAGGATGATCGACGTCAATATGACGAACATCGCGACTTTTTCGAGCATAATCGCGCCAAAAAGGCTCGCGTTGAGGGTGCGCCAGTCATCGACCTGGACGTTGTCAAATTCGGCGAGTTTTTCGCGCAGGGCATCCCGTACGGACGGACTGTCTTCGAGACGCGTGCAACGCACGTCTATCCCCGACACGCTGTCCCCTATGCCGAGAAATGTTTGGGCGTCTTTGAGAGAAATATATCCCATCTTGGCATCGAAGTCGAACATGCCGCTGTAGTAGGAACCCACGACTTTGAATGGCCGGCTTTTGGGAAGATTGCCCGTGGGGCCCACATCGCCCGACGGACTCATGACGTTGAGTTCCCCGCCCATATAGAGGGTAAGGTTGTTCTTGAGTTCGCGCCCAAGGATGATGGCACCAACGCGACGAGTGGCGGTATCTCCTTCGCCCAGACCGGGAAGCGCTTTCATCTGGCGGGCCCGTGTTTTCTGAGGAAGAAGTTCTGCATTGGGAACGCGATCATATGTTTCGGGGGCGTCGTTTCGCGAAGAAGCCACGTCGACTGGAGACGGGGGGATGCGGCCTTCGCTATCCGAAATCCAGTGATCTTCACCAATTTCGCGGATTAAGGCGTCGGTTTCATCGGTATGCGCCGAGCCGACATGCCGTGCAGGCCCGGCGTGTTCCTGCCGGGCTTTGGCCGTTTCTGCCGGAACGGACAGGTCGGAATCCTGAGGCACATCGGGAAGGTCAAAAAGCCTGGCTTCGCGCGACTCCGCGCGAGTTTCTGGCGCGTGCGTCGAATCGCCCGAAAGCCACGCGCCGTGTTTGTTGCCCGAAAAGGCTATGGCCGCCCGCGCCCCCGCTTTCTCAAGGCGCTCCACGCGCTCAGAGGTCAGCGCCCCGTCTTCCGGATCGCTGTGCAAGGTAAGGCTGCCGCGCTGGACAACACTGCCTGCCGTCAGAATCGACGGCATGGCATCCGGGTCCTCAAGATACTCCAGTTTGCCCTCTTCCATATACTCGCCGAGTTTCGTCGTCGTCGTGATCTCACGGTAATCAATTCCGCGAAGTATCGCCGCCTGAAGATTCGTCGGGGAGTTGAGCATCACCTCGGCTTCGACAAAGGCATTGACGCCTTCGACATGGGGGACTGTTTTCGCTATCTCAAGAATTTGCGCGTAATCGTGGATGTAACCTTCCTTGGCACTGATGACGACGTGTGACTTGGAGCCGATGATCTTTTCGCGAAAATCAGCCTCAAATCCTCCCATGACGCTCAGAACCACGATGAGGGCCATCACACCAACGGCCACTCCGCCAATGCTGATAAGCGTGATGACGCTCAGCATGTTGCGGTCGCGCTTCGCCATCAGGTAACGCAGACCGATAAAGTCTTCAAACCTCATATTCTTTCCACTTCTGTGCCTCTGCCGCGTTCATCATCGTGCGTTCCCCCAGATGATCAAACGCGGACTTTATGCGCTGGACTCCATCGCGGTAATGAATGCCGTTCAGAGTGATGAGTCGATCGTCGTCAAGCCGGAGCAACATGGACGAATGATGCTGTCGAAAAGACACGATGGTGTTGTAATCTGCACCAAAACGTCGCCACGCAAGGCGGGCTTCCATCCCCGTGCGATAAAAAATCACGTGGTTGCCAAGATTGAGCAACGAGTAAATCCCCAAAAGGACAAGCGGAATCCCAATGAGAAGGAACAACAACCGGAGGCTGTAGTGCCCCTCGGGGATGAGACTCGCTATGCCAATCGGAAGACAGCTCAAAAAGAACATCCCAAAGATGTGAAGCTTCGCACACTCCAGCCGCATGATGGCTTCGCCGTATGTAGGATGCACCGGAACGGACACTGCCTCCGGCGATACGGGCAGATGAAGCGAACGGCAACCCAATATCCGTGGCCGATGCGTCGATTGCGCTTCGCGCCGGCGAGCCCGCACTCCGCGCCACCAAACGATAACCTTGGGGAGAAATAACACGATCAGTACGGCAAAACCAATGAGGCCGGCCGCCGGGCCAAATATGCTCTCAAGTGCGTCTTGCATGGGCTCAATTGCTCGGCTGGTCCACGGGTTCTACAGTGACTTCATACGAATACCCCGACTTGCCGTTGTACTCCGATACCGCAAACCACAAAAATCCTTCCGCATCACGGAGACTCGGAGAAATCTCTGTCTTGGCACTGCCGGCATTGTAGGTCTTTTCTAAATCGGACCCGATCAGTGTCCACGCATATTTCCCTTCCTGACGTTGGATCGGCGATACCACCGGCTTCGCCGTATCCAGCAATCCCTGAGGCGTCACGCTCACCTTAAGTCCCTGACCATCCTCGACTTTCGCACGGTAATAGTGCACCGTCCCGGACATGTCGAAAAAATCGGTCGCCGACTTCTTTGTCGTCACTTTGCCAAAACTCTCCACCGGACTCTTCTCAAGACGGCTGATGTACAGCGAATATCCATAGCTCTCCCCGCCGCGATACGTCTCGCCATCCTTGCACGTCTGGACCGTCGGCTCCAAATCGTAGTTCCCGGCATCCTGAACCGTCACATAAAATTTCTTGGACGGCGCCATAAACTTCAACGACGTCGAAATATCATTGGTGGTACTAAACACCAGATCATAACCGGCTTCATCCCGGAGGATGAGCACCGGCACGAGTTTGCCCTTCGGACCAGAATTCGTACACGTCACCTCAAGAGGCGTGCCGGGCTCCGCTTCCACGACAATGTAGTCGATATCGCTGGCCTCGATCTCCTGCGCAATCTCATGAAACTGATCCAGTTTTCTTATCTTGTGACACCGCGCGTCGATATATCCATAATACCCATTTTGATACTTGGATTTTTGACTCGCCGGCACCTCGCAGAGATTCCCCTCAAATTCACCAAAATAAGGATCCTGCGTGGCCTCCACGGGCGTGTCGCATTGCAGCCTGTCGTTCTCGACACAATCGCCGTCGTCACTGGGAAGCGCGCGCAGTTGATAGCCATCCTTCGGATCGAGATCGACCGGATCGTCCGCACACCCGGCGGTGATAAACACACATGACGCCACAGCCACCAGAAATCCCCGGCAATGACATCGGGTAAAAAAACCGGTTTTTTTCATTCCTTTACTCCACAACCCATGACTGGCATTTTGCCCCCCTCGCCCATGCGTGACGAGTGCAAAAAAACTTATGGCATATCGCAATACTTCTGAGAGCGATCTTAGAGTGACGTCGGTGGTGCCGCAAGAATGGCACGGCATTTCTGCGCCCGCTTTTCCAGATCCGCCCTGAATCCGGCCGCGCTTTCGGGAATCTGGGTCGCAAGATCCGATATCTTCGAACAGTTCTCATGTCGGCGCGCCGTTTCGGCCTGTTTGGATATTTCAGAAAAACGGACATTTTCATCCGAAACGCCCTGCAGACGTTCCACATCCGCCGGCAAAAGAATACTGCGTTTGGACGCTATCACTCCGATCAGTTCAGAAGATGCACTCAGATCGCCCGCCGCATTCAGCGACTGGGCCATGTCCAGATAGACTCGCATCACGCCGCGTTCCATCACAGCGCGCGTCGCCGCCTGGCTCGGGGCAACCGGTTCCCGCTTTGCCTCAGGCGCATCCCCGTCTCGACCAGACGGCGTCCCCGCACCCACCCCCGCCTCGGTCCGGCCCAAAGAACCTTGAGAGGCCGCGGTCGCCACATTCGGTGAGCCCTGCGTCTTTTCGGTCGATGCTCCCGTAATCACAGGACGCGGTTCAAAACCTTGCTCCGCATGGGATGGCAGGCCGGCAGACACATAAAAATACCCCGCCACTCCTGTCGCGAGCAGAACAAGACACACCAAAAACACCGCACGCGCCCGGGAACCTCCGCGTGCCATACCATGAGACGGCATGGCATCGCGAGCCACCGATGCCTCGATCTCATCGATCTCAGGAAGCTCTCCAAGACTGTATTCCTGTTCGTCCTCGCGTTCCTCCGCCGGAACATCCCCCTGTTTCTCCCCGTCCAGTCCCGCTTCGCCATGGTCCAGCGAAAAATCCAAAGGCTCGTCTTCGCCGTCGAGCATAAAGGCAAATTCTGACGATTCCCGGTCGTGATGTTCCGACGTTCCTTCCTCCGCGTCGCGCTTCGGAGAGGCACTCCCCCCCGAAACCGACGGATTTTCACGCGAGATCGCGATTTCGTCCCCCCGACCCTCCTGGAGACGCGTCAAATCCGTGATCACTTCCGAAAATGAGGGATACCGGTCTTTCGGATCCTTCATCATACAGTGCCCCACAATCGCTTCAAGACCCGCCGGGATAGCACCCCCGTCCGGGCGCGACATCTTCGGCATCGGATCGTGAACCTGCATGTTCAGAACCGCCATCGGAGAGGTGTTCTCAAACGGAACCCTGTGACACACCATCACATACAGCAAAATCCCAAACGAATAGATGTCCGACCGCTGATCCACCCCCTGACCGTAACACTGCTCCGGACTCATAAACTCCGGCGTCCCCACGATCACCCCGTCCTTCGTGTGCTTGTCCGTCGGCTTGTCCCGCATCTTGGCTATCCCAAAATCGAGAATCTTCACCGAATAACGACCAGGGGCCGTCTCCAAAAGCATCACGTTCTCGGTCTTCAAATCCCGGTGAATAATTCCCGCCTGATGGACCGTCCAGAGCGCATCCGCCAGCTGAAGCCCAATATCCGTAATCTGACGCGTCGTAAATACCGTCCCCTTCTCGATATAATCCGTCAGCGTCCGGCCGTTCACATACTCCATCACAATGCATAGCTGACCGTTGACGTTCAGAAGATCGTGAAGTTTGACCGCGTTGGGATGCGTGATGCGCCCGTATGACCGCGCCTCGTCGATAAAACGGGACACGATCCCCTTGTCCCGATAATACTCCGAATGCAGCTTCTTTATCGCAACCTCCTGGCCCACCCCCTTCTGCCGCGCCAGGTACACCTCCCCCATTCCCCCCGCCGCAATCCGGCGGACAATAAAATACTTGTCGTCAATACAACGTCCTACAAACGAATCCCTCGACGCCTTGAGCCGCTCCGCACAGTTGCCGCAAAACTGCGCTTCGTCGTTGCACTCGTGCTGACATTTGGGGCACCGGATCATCATTCCCTCCCGTCCAAATCGAAACTGCGTTCCATTACATCATTTGACGATGTCCTCGCAACGCATTCCCCCCGTTTATGGTGCGCCCCTGCGTGGGTGGGGGTCGCTTGCCGTCCCGGCTACGCGCCCCCGCGGTGGCTATTTCGGCTCCGCCTCAATACGCCCCCGCTTCATTGGGATCCATGCGCGCGCGCATACACCTCCGCCACTTTCCGCGTCTCAAGGTTTTCGTGGACATCCGAGCCCACCATCCATATCCAGTCATCGTCCGCACGATCGTTGATGTTTCCTATCGCCCTGACAAAAAGCGCGCGCATGGGATCCGCCTCAAACATGATGATCGCCGCTTCCTCGCGATATTTGCGGTACACCACCGGACACATCGACTGTATCGGCGTGCGCTCGAATACGCGCTTCATTGCCGGAACATCCTTCTTCGATGCCGTGAACCTCAGCAAATCCGCCGCATAACATTGCATCGCATGACCCGATGACGCCGAGTCCAGCACGCGAAAGCTCAGCGCCGCTCCGTCCTTGACCCTGAGCGATTTGAGGTAAAAAAAGGCATACTGTAACACCCCCTCGTCGCACCCCTTTTCCAGACACCTGTCCAAAAGGTGAATCGCATCCTGAGACGCCATCGCGTCGCGCATCTCATAAAATCCATACAGCGACGACATGACGAGCGGCACGTTCCACGACCGGGGATCGTCCCCTTCGGAGGCCTTGCGCAAAACCGTGATGAGACGGCTGCGCGCCGGTTTCCATTCCAGACGGCCAAGGGCAATCGCCGCGTCGCCTCGCGCGTCCACCGACGCGCTTTCGTCCGTCAATAGCGCCTCCAGACGTTCCGCCGATTCCGAAATCTTCGCGCGACCTGAAAGATAGGCCGCATGACGGCGAACTTCATCCGAGGTGTCGTCTAGCCGCTCCGTGATCGCCGCGCGGATGTCCTCATTCGACCATTTCGTGTCATAAAATGGATTCGACAGCGTTTTGAGAACCTGCGCACGTTCCGAGGCGTCTTCGCTGCGAAGCGAGACCAGGATCCCGCCATACGTGTGAAACCAGCGAATGTTGCCTCCCGTGACCAGATCACACCCCACCCCAAGAATGGCAATCGATATCGTCCAGAACGCGATAAACGTCAGACTCCGATTCTTCATCAGCGCCTTCTGTGAGGCAAGATCCTCCGGGACAAAACTCGAACCACGACGCATTTTCTCAAGCCATGGCCCAGAAAAGAAAAGGTCACCCAGCACAAGCGCCACCAGATACGACACCACCAGAACCCCAAAATACAGGGCGATGACCAGAAAAATATTGAGAACGGGCGTCGAACTCCAGTACCGAATAAAATGGCCTGCCCCCAAGAAACATCCTGTCAGGACAAGCGAGGCCACACTTGCCGTCAGACGCAGACGCCTGCGACTTTCAAGGCACCGCTTAAAAAGCCCCAGATCATACATGTTGGGGATAAGCTCGATCTGCACGGGGAGTTTCCTGGCCATAAGGTCCTCTGCAAGAAAAGGGTGAAACAGGCAGAATGACAAAACTCAAAAGACAGGCGGGCGCCCCTTTGGCGCCCGCCTGAGATTATCCGGATTCCACAGACCATGTTCACGGATTGGGCAGAGGAACCGCGCCAAATGAGCTGGTCTCCAGCCGGATGTAAATATTAGGCGCGGTAAATCGTGACGTGTTCGAGCACGACGGGCTCAAGGGGCTTGTCGCGCGGGTCGCGTCTGACGCGGGCAATCTTTTTGACCACGTCAAGCCCTTCGAGCACTTTGCCAAACACCGAGTGACGGTTGTCGAGATGGGGCGTCGGAACTTCGGTGATAAAAAATTGAGAGCCGTTGGTGTTGGGACCCGCGTTGGCCATCGACAGAATCCCTGGACAGTTGTGACGCAGTTTCGGATGGAATTCGTCACGGAACTGATACCCGGGGCCACCCGTGCCGCGTCCAAGAGGACATCCGCACTGGATCATGAACTCGGGGATGACTCGGTGAAAGATGAGGCCGTCGTAAAACGGGCGTTGTACAGGATCACCCGTTCGGGCGTCTGTGAACTCGATTTGTCCCGTGGCCAGTCCGACAAAATTTTTGACGGTGTTGGGGACGAGATCTTCATAAAGTTCGGCAACGATGTCGCCCAAAGAAGTTTCAAAACGGACATACAGTTTTCCCGTGCCGGGAATGTTGACGTGTGCAAAACTGACCATATTTCCTCGCAATCAAAGGCCGACCCTATGTCGGACAGAGTGAACGCACAAAACAAGGCGGAAACAGTTTCTGCACTTTTGGGACAAAGACAAGCAAAAAACAGGGGGGACTGTGGAATATGGGGTGGGCAGAACGCTTGGAACGCCTTGTGGTTTCAGGAAAGCCCTTCACGGGTCACAAAAAAGCCCCGCAAAGACGGGCTTTGCAGGGCTTTTTTGCGAACGCCCGAAGGCGAACGTGTGTCGATCGATTAGGCGATCTCGAGGTTTTCAACGACGAAGGTGATCTCTTCGGTCACAACGTCATTGCCTTTACCGTCGAGGGCATTGATCTTCCAGGATTTGGGCCAGCAATCATAGAGGTTCCAACGACGGAGTTCGCCACCGGCGTTGTCGTTGAGGGTGATGGAGATGTCACGACGGACATACTGACCGGCTTTGGCCTGGTTCCAC
The DNA here is from genome assembly GCA_945875805.1 of uncultured Myxococcales bacterium. Lineage (GTDB taxonomy): Bacteria > Myxococcota_A > Bradymonadia > UBA4248 > UBA4248 > UBA4248. Next base: position 19,792 of record CAMCLY010000027.1, read on the forward strand.
CATTCCTGGAGGTCAGCCGTCACGATGTAACCTTTTTTGAGGGTGACATCGCCGAATTTTGCACGACCCGGACGTTTACGAAGCGTCAAATCATCGCCATCCTGGAATTCGATGACTTCGAGTTCGGCATTGATACCATCGACACCTTTGAAGTAACCAGCGGTCACACCATTGATATCGACTTTGAAGTTGTAAGCACCAACGTGATCCAAATCAGCACGACGACTAGGCATAGGTTCTCTCCTTCTGCGTTTGTGTTAAAATCCCCAACCACTGGGAACTTTAACGAACACTCTATGTCCCCTGCCGATCGACATGACCGACAGGAAACGGGTTATACACTCAATATTATTCGGAAACGTCACCACCGGAGGCCATCTGACCAATGCGGAAGATGACAAATTCAGCGGGTTTCACCGGGCAGATACCCACTTCGCAGACCAACTGGCCGGCGTCGATGACTTCGGGCGGGTTCGTTTCGGCGTCGCATTTGACGTAGAAAGCCTGCTCCGGCGTCTGGCCAAGGAAGGCACCCGTTCTCCAGATGCGGAGAAGGAAAGCGGTAATCGTGCGCTCGACGCGTTTCCACAAGGACTGATCGTTGGGCTCGAAAACAACCCACTGCGTCCCGTTCTCGATCGACTGCTCGACCATGTTGAACAGACGACGGACGTTGATGTAACGCCACGACGGATCGCTCGAAATCGTGCGAGCACCCCAAACGCGGATGCCACGGTTGCGGAAGAAACGAATGCAGTTGATCCCCTTGGGATTGAGAATGTCCTGCTCACCCTTGGTCACATTGTATTTCAAGCCAAGAGCGCCACGAACGAGTTCGTTGGCAGGGGCTTTGTGTACACCGCGCTCGGTATCGCTACGGGCATAAATACCGGCCATATACCCCGAGGGAGGCTGGTAAATGTTGCCCTTCTGCGGATCATACACTTCGATCCACGGGAAGTAGTAGGCACCGTACTTGGAGTCACGCGGCTTCGGCAGACGATCCACGCCGCCTTTTTCGATCGTTTCGGGGCTGTCGAGAATGGCAAAGCGATACTTCATGTTCTCGCAGTGGCTCAGAAGGGCATCCTGAATCGCAGGATCCGTCTGGCCAGGAGCGCAGACAAGCGAAATGTCATCGATTTCTTCCAGAAGCTTGAGACCGCTACGGGCACCAGGACCGTTGTCCTTGCCGACATACAGGGCCGCACGGCTCGCGATCTTCTCTCCGTCGGGGTCGACGCTCGTCTCGGGATCCCACTGACCCACATTGACGATGTACGCACGGCCACCACCGTTGTTAAAGAAACCATACACTGCATGAGCCAGGTATTCGCTGTTCTGGAAATCGCCGAAGTTCTTCGTAAACTGGCTCCAGTTCGTGACCAGAATCGGTTCGTTGACCGGACCGACCGAACACTCACCCAAGAATGCCAGCGTATTCGTGCCCGCCGCCTCAATCGGCTTCGTGCCACGATCAACTTCTTCTACATAAACACCTGGTGACAAATACGTCGACGCCATGAGCTCTCCTCATTCCTTTCCGGTGATTAACACTGGGTTGATGACTCAACAGAGGACCATCCTCTGCCATATCCTCGGCTGTTCGCCTCGAAACTCCTGAATTACCTGTGACCTTGCCCCGATACTTTCATCGAACGCTCAAACGTCCTGCGAATCGGGTCGCTACGCCTGTCGCTGTCGAGATACGCCCATACACAAAATTGTGCCGCCGGACGAACCTTCTCCCCCATGCTGCGCCAGAAAGACATCGTTTCCTCATATCCAAACTTCGGTTCCTCCACCGCTCGTAACGCGATGATTTCCCTTTGCCTGAACGAATACCCCTGAAGAAGATCTTCCCCTATCTGCGGATGCTCATAAAGCACCTTGATCGCCAGCGCGAGAAGTACATGCTCTTCCTGCGGGGTCTTGCCCCACGCAGAAACCACATAATATAACTTCAGCAACAATGACGGATCGACAGAATATTCAACCACCTCACCCGATTCCTCGTTCACGCTCATCAATTTCTGACCCCGTTCGCGAATAATCGGATCTACACAAACCGCACTCAAAAAGAGCGATAAGGCCGGTAACTTCTTGATGTTCTCTTCTGTGGGTATCGCCGTGTACAACTCAACATCTTTATATCCCGCGTTTTTAAGGCTGGACTCAAGAAGTTTTTGCAACGTCGTGCTCACATCTTTGATAACCTCGAACTGACCCACCTGTCTTCTCCATAAAGAGCGAATCGGTCGGATTCTATAATGATTAAATTGCTCTGCCTAGCACCCTTTCGTGGTAACTCACTCAACCCTTAAATGTCAACGCTTTTTACCGGAAGCACGTTTTCCGTTTCCCGAATTTGAACCTCTCCTCAGGTCCTGACGCCTTGAGGCGAAGCACGAAGCGGAATTTAGCAATGGGTGTGCCATGTTTGGTCGGTTTGTGGGGTGTTTAAAAAGTTGATTAAAATCAACGGGTTATGACGACAGATGTACGTTCTGAACCCTTCGGATTTTGGATCAAGGGAGATAAATTGGGGATAATTGTCCCCAGATAAGGTTTGGATGAAAAACGATGGGGTCTCTAGACCTCATCGGTGTTTCTCAGGCTTCGTCTTTCACGACGGATCTTTGGCTTTTTGTCGGCTTTTTGCCGGCTTTTTGGCGTGAGGAGACGTGTGTCATGAGAGGATAGGCGAAAAAAAGGGTGATTTGCTGGACATAGAGGGGAAAATTTCATGGGTGGGGTATTTTGTCCCCGTGCCTGGGATCGTTGGCGTGTATTAAATCGTGGCGAGATGGGACATTGTGCGGTGATTGGGCGTGTCACGGCTTGTGTGGGGTGTTTTGACCCCGCGCATGGGATCGTTGGCGTGTATTGAATCGTGGCGAGAGGGGGGAATTGTGCGGCGATTGGGCGTGTCACGGCTTGTGTGGGGTATTTTGTCCCCGTGCCTGGGATCGTTGGCGTGTATTAAATCGCGGTGTGACGGGACATTGTGCGGTGATTGGGCGTGTCACGGCTTGTGTGGGGTATTTTGT
>CAMCLY010000028.1 GCA_945875805.1 uncultured Myxococcales bacterium
GGAACATGGCTACGCCATGTTCCCTTTTCGCATTTCATGAGGTGGTGAGGCTTGGACGCATCGTGTTTGGCGCGGCGTCTCGTGGGAGGGGAATTTTTTAGGTATCTTCGATTTATTTCCCCTTGTTCCAGAAGAAAAATTTGTCCCTTCCCCTAACCATTTTTGGAGAAGGAAAAATCTTCCCTGCGCCTTTCAATTTATAGAGAGAAGGCCGGGGGAAGAGGTCATGGACAAGACTGAGCCTAAAATAAAAAAAACTGCATCAAAGTGCCAAGGCACTCGGATGCAGCAAAAAAATCAAAAAAAAGGACTAGTCGGCAGTCGTCACCTGAATTGCCGGTTTAATTTCGGCAGGAACAGCCTTTTCGACGAGTTCAATGCGAACCATGGGGGCATTATCGCCGTGGCGATTCCCAAGTTTGATGATGCGGGTGTAGCCACCGGGACGATTGGCATTGCGAACGGCGATATCGTCAAAGAGTTTGCGCAAAACCGCGTTATTCTCTTTGGACTCAGCCTTGGCTTCTTCACCCTGAAGGGCGCGATTGACAACTTTCTGATTCAAACGGGCCGCAGCGATACGACGCGCATGAATGCCACCGCGTTTAGCGAGAGTAATGAGCTTGTCTACCACAGAGCGCAATTCCTTGGCCTTGGCCTCGGTGGTCTGAATGGCCTCATGGTCGAGCAACTGCGTAGCCATGGTATCGAGCATGGCATTACGATGAGCGGCAGGTCGGCTGAAATGCCGACCGGATTTACGATGTCTCATGGTATCAATCCTAAAAAGAGGTTAGCTAAAGTTATACAGGGGGTTCCCAATTATCGACGGACATACCGAGGGTAAGGCCCATACGCTGGAGGATATCCTTAATTTCGCGAAGGCTCTTACGACCAAAATTCTTCGTCTTAAGCATATCGGCCTCGGTTTTCTGAACCAGTTCGCCGATATAACGAATATTGGCATTCTGCAGACAATTGGCAGAACGGACAGAAAGTTCGAGTTCACCGACAGGTCTGTCGAGAGACTCGTTGGCGTTGAACTCCTCAACCACGACTTCCTGTGGAACAGGAAGATTTTCCTCATCGAAATTGATGAAGACAGAGACTTGTTCCTTGAGGATCTTAGCAGCAAAGGCGACAGCATCTTCGGGAAGCACCGAGCCATCGGTCCAAACTTCGAGAACGAGCTTGTCATAATCGGTATGCTGCCCCACGCGGGCATTGGTTACCGTATAATTCACGCGCTGAACCGGAGAGAACAGGGCGTCAACCACAATCGTACCCACAGGCAGATCCTCTTTTCTGCCTTCTTCGGCGCGCTGGTATCCTTTACCTGTATCAACACAGAAGTCAGCGACAAAATGTGCCTCTTCCCCAAGAGTACACAGGACGTGATCAGGGTTCAAAATTTCGATATTAGGCGGTGCCTGAATATCACGGGCATAGACAAAACCGGGCCCTCGTTTATCAACATGCATCCATGTCGGCTCGGTAATATCGGATTTGATAAGCAACTCTTTGATATTAAGGATGATGACAGTAACGTCTTCTTTAATTTCAGGCAACGCCATGAATTCATGAAGAGCGCCATCAATTTTGACAGCCGTGACCGCAGCGCCTTGCAAAGAGCTCAAAAGAATGCGTCGCAACGCATTTCCGAGCGTATGACCGTAACCACGTTCCAGGGGTTCACAGGTAAAACGTCCGTATGTAGCGGTATGCGACTCGTTATCGATCTCAACACCCTTGGGTTTGATGAGATCAGTCCAGTTTCGATGCATGCGTTCCTCCGCGATCGAAAGATGACACACAATAAAGCGCCGGAAAAGCGATGGCTTAACCGGCGTACAACGCTGACACAGAACAAAACCTAGACGCGACGGCGTTTAGGCGGGCGACACCCGTTATGCGGGATAGGTGTAACGTCGCGAATAAGCGTCACCTTAAGACCCGCAGCCTGGAGTGCACGAAGTGCAGCTTCGCGCCCGGATCCCGGCCCCTTGGCATAGACTGCAACGGATTTCATGCCATGATCCATCGCTTTGTGCGCAGCATCATCCGCAGCCACCTGAGCTGCAAACGGCGTGGACTTACGCGACCCTTTGAACCCTTTGGTTCCACAGGTACACCAAGACACGGCCTCGCCGTTGTTATCCGTAATGGTAATAATCGTGTTATTAAACGTCGAACGGATATGAGCCACACCACTCGGAACGTTCTTTTTGACGTGTTTCTTTGCAACGCGTCGTGCAGATTTAAGATCTTTAGCCACTTTATTTCCTCTTATGCGCTAAGGTTAATACTATTTTTTCTTCTTGACGGCAATGCGGCTTGGACCTTTGCGAGTGCGAGCGTTTGTCTTCGTGCGCTGACCGCGAACAGGAAGACCACGACGGTGACGCAGACCCCGATAGCATCCCAAATCCATCAGGCGTTTGATGTTCATGCGTACCAAACGACGCAAATCACCTTCAACCTGGTAATGCGCATCAATCACTTCACGAATCGCACGCGTTTCCGCTTCGGTAAGATCATCACTGCTACGGTCAAAAGGAACCTTAGCTTCTTCCAAAATGAGTTTTGCGCGAGAGCGTCCAATCCCATAAACGCTTGTCAAAGCGATATCCATACGCTTACGTCGCGGCAAATCGATACCAGCAATACGTGCCATGCGGCTTTCCTCCTCAATTAACCCTGACGCTGTTTATGACGCGGATTTTCACAAATCACACGAACAACACCGTGACGTCGAATCAACTTACATTTATCACAAATTTTTTTCACTGACGGCCGAACTTTCATGTTCGTCTCTCCTATAAGGATCATACGCAACAAAAATTTGTTGCCAACAAAGAGCGCCTGCCTTTACCAAAGCAAACGCCATTTAGCAACAAAATTATGCGGCATGATTAAAAACAACAAAAGGAAAGGCTCCGACTAAAACTCCAGAACCTTGCGTATTTCGGCAAAAACCGCGCTTACCTCGTTGTTGCCGTTCACACGGTACAGCAACCCTCGACTGGAATAATACTCGATCAACGGTTGCGTCTGATCATGATATGTCGTCAGACGCTGTTTGACGACATCCTCACAATCATCACCTCGCTGAATGAGCTCTCCACCACATGCATCGCAAACCCCATCCACTTTGGGAGGCAAGGTCGACAAATGGAATACGGAACCGCACTTTGGACAACTACGACGACCGACGATTCGATCCACGATCAATTCGTCAGGTACCTCTATCAGGACAACCGCATCCACGACCTGCCCCGAAGCCTCGAGAGAGTCTGCCTGGGCGACTGTACGGGGATAGCCATCCAAAAGAAATCCACGGGTCTCGGAAGAAAGACGTTCCGCCACGATTCCATTGACGAGCTCGTCCGGAACAAGCTGTCCCGCAACGATATACGCATCCGCTTTTTTTCCAAGTTCCGTTCCGGCTTTCCGGGCCGCCCTCAGCATATCTCCGGTGGAAATATGAGGAACCTCCATCGCTTCCTTAAGAAGCGATGCCTGAGTGCCTTTGCCACCCCCTGGGGGGCCCATCAAAATGACGCGCTTTTTCATACGTGTTCTGACTCCAATCAAGCTGCTTTTCTCAAACGCGGACGATTCGGCGTCGGAGCATTAAACCCATCATAATGACGATTGGTGAGGTGATCCTCAATCTGGCGAACCGTATCAAGGGATACACTAACCACGATAAGCAATGCCGTTCCACCAAAGTAGAATTGCACCTGAAAACTGGTCACAAGAATTTCAGGCAGAATACAGACGAGAGAAATATAAATCGCGCCAACCACAGTGACCCGGCTCAACGCCGTATCAATATATTCGGCTGTCGATTTTCCCGGACGAATGCCAGGAATACTCGCCTGATTTTTCTTGAGGTTGTCTGCCACATCCACAGGATTAAATACAACCGCCGTATAGAAAAAGCAGAAGAAAACGATCAGTCCTACATACAGCAGAATATGCCGCCAATCCCCAGGAATAAGAGCCACCTGCAATGACTGCAAAAATGACACATCAGGGAACATTCCGGCAATGGTGGCAGGAAACATTAAAATCGAACTGGCAAAAATCGGAGGAATGACCCCCGCCGTGTTGAGTTTCAACGGCAAATACGACGCCTGATCCGAAAACGCATCCCGCCCGATCATTCGCTTCGCATGTTGAATTGGAATCCGACGTTGTGCCTTTTCGAAAAAGCAAATGAAGGCTATGGTGACGCCCACAATGACCGTCAACAAAATGAGCTGGTACATGGACAGACCCACTGCCCCTGTCTTGTCATCTATTGCCTGTTCATATAGCGTATAAAGAGCATTGGGCAATCGCGCTACGATTCCCGAAAAAATGACCAAGGAGATCCCGTTACCGATCCCTCGATCATTAATCTGCTCACCGAGCCACATGATAAATACAGCTCCGGTTGTGAGCGACAGGATTGTCAACAGTTTAAATCCCCAAACACTCTCCATGGTCACAAGACCGGCAACATCCCCTGAACTCGACAAGTTCTGGAGGTAGGTCGCCATAAAGGCCCCCTGGATAAATGATATCCCCATGGTAAGATAGCGAGTCCACTGATTGATCGCCCTGCGACCGCTTTCACCTTCCTTTTGCTTGCGTTCTACAGCAGGAACAACAACACCCAAAAGCTGAAAGATAATCGAGGCACTGATGTACGGCATAATACCCAGTGCAAAAATGGACATCTGTTCAAGGGCACCGCCAGAAAAGAAGTTGAAAAGACTCAACATTCCCTGACCGTCACCACCAAACAGAGAGTTCATTTTCAAACGATCCACACCGGGTGTCGTGATAAAACATCCAATGCGATATACCGCGAGAAGCGCAAGCGTAAACAAGATACGTTTGCGCAATTCGGGGATTTTAAACATGTTAGAAAATCCGCTAGCCACCGCAAACCTCTATGCTTCCGCCGGCCTTTTCGATTTTCTCGCGAGCTGAAGCGCTCACGGCATCCACGAGAAGATTCAGCTTCACGTTGAGATCACCGTTGCCAAGAATTTTCACACCGTCAGCCTGCCCTTTGACAAGCCCTTTAGCACGAAGCGCAACAATATCTACAGTCTCCGAACCGTCGAAACGATTCAAATCGCTGACATTAACGATGGCGATATTTTTGGCAAATATGTTGTTGAAACCGCGTTTAGGCAAACGACGGTTAATCGGCATCTGACCACCTTCAAAACCGATGCGAGGCGAACCGCCGGAACGCGATTTCTGGCCCTTCTGTCCTCTGCCGGCTGTCTTACCCTTACCACTGCTGGTTCCGCGGCCCACACGTTTTTCGCGATGCGTACTCCCCGGTGCAGGAGAAAGATTACTCAAATCAATCATTATAGAACCTCTTCATTACCGCAGGACTAATCCTGAACCGGTTCAACTTTGACCATATGTTCGACGCGCTTAATCATGCCACGAACCACAGGGGTATCCTCACGTACAACGGACTGGCTGATTTTGCGTAGACCAAGGTGCTTCAATGTCTCATTCTGCGCATCAATGCGAGAAATGCTACTACGGGTGCGTGTAATTTTCAGTTTGCTCATCGTATGCTCCAAGGCGTTTTAGTCAACGCTTTTGCCAAGCTTTGCAAGATATCGTTCACGGCTTTGAAGCTTGCTCAGGCCGTCCAGGGTGGCGCGGACAAGATTGTGCGGATTGGTGGAACCGATGGATTTGGAAAGAACATTCTCAACCCCACAGGCCTCCAGAACGGCGCGAACCGCGCCACCGGCGATCACCCCCGTACCTTTTCCGGCAGGGCGAAGATATACCTTCGAAGCACCGTAACACCCGACCACCTCATGGGGAAGTGTGCCGTCCACCACAGTAACTTTCGCCATCGTGCGTTTGGCCCGTTCAGTCCCCTTGCTGATCGCTTCCGGAACTTCGTTGGCTTTCCCATGAGCCATACCCACATTACCACGGCCATCGCCGACCACGACGATCGCGCCGAAGCTAAAACGACGGCCACCTTTGACAACTTTCGCGACGCGGTTGATGTAAACAACCTTTTCTATTAAATCACTTTCAGGTGTAACTCGAGCAGTTATCACTCTTTTTTCTCCTTGAAATTCGAGAATTTCTCAAAAGAAATTCCCTTTCGAGAGGGAACGGTAATTTCGGGGACTGATCACTCCCCTCCGGCCGAAAATTCACTATTTACAGCCGATGACCCAGAAAAGACGCAAAACATTGTTCTGCGCCTTTACCAAATCAACCTCACGTCGTTAGAAGTCCAATCCGCCCTCGCGAGCGCCCTCGGCCACCGCCTGGATGCGCCCGTGGTAGATAAACCCATTACGATCAAAGGCAACCTTGGAAATCGATTTTGACGCACACACCTTGGCCATCTCAGCACCAAGAATCTTGGCCTGTTCCACAGGCTTTTTGCCCGCGATCAGATCCTTGACATCCTTATGAAGCGTTGACAAAGCGCAAAGCGTCGATCCAGTCGTATCGTCTATAATCTGACAGTACATGTGGTTGTTGCTGCGAAATACACAAAGGCGCGGGCGTTCCGCCGTTCCACGTAACGTGCGGCGCAGACTTCTCTGGCGACGGCTTCTAAGCTCAGCTTTCTTCTGACATACATTGCTCATCTTTTCGATTCTCCTGTCAAAGATTACTTACCTGACGTCTTACCAGCTTTGCGCTGAATGATTTCGCCGACATATTTGACACCCTTGCCCTTATAGGGCTCAGGCTTACGGAATGATCGAATGACGGCTGCCGTCTGTCCGATGACTTCCTTGTCTGCCGATTTCAAAGTAATTTTAAAGTCTTTGGAAACCTCAGCCGTCACCTCGTCAGGAAGCTCGTAAACGATCGGGTGGCTGTAACCAAGGTTAAAAATAATCTCACGGCTGTTGCGCATTTCGGCCTTGTAACCGGTGCCAATGATTTCGAGCTTCTTCTCGTACCCTTCGGAAACGCCGACAACCATATTGTGCAACAACGAGCGATAAAGACCGCTCTTCGCGCATCCGTCAGCATCCAGCTGCTTGAGAACAATACTCACATGACCATCAGACTGCTTGACATCAACGCAACTGCCGAAATCACGTGCAATCGTCCCCTTGGGACCTTTTACACTCACATGACTTCCATTAACGGTGACTTCCACACCCGCAGGAAGCGCAATCGGAGCCTTGCCAATTCGGGACTGTTTAAATTCTACGGTTTGTCCATTCATGTTCAGGCGCTCCTAATATACCGTGCAAATGAGCTCGCCGCCAAGTCGCTTCTCGCGAGCCTCCTTACCACTCATGACACCATGAGAGGTGCTGACAATACACAAACCGAGTCCACCAAGGACTTCAGGTATTGCCTGATGTTTAACGTAAACACGACGACCGGGTTTAGATTCACGTGAAATATTGCGAATAACCGGGGCATTCTCAAAATATTTCAACGAGATCTCAGCAACCGCGATCGGATCGTTCGCCACCTTGTAATCCGCAATGTAGCCTTCTTCCTTCAGAATACGAAGGATTTCGCTACGAAAGCGGGAAATTCTCACGGTAACGGTATCGTGTTTTGCCAATTGTGCATTGCGAATTCGAGTCAACAAATCCGCAATAGGATCGGTCATCATAGTTGTATATCTCCTATAGCTTACCAGCTGGCTTTCGTAACGCCGGGAAGCTCACCTTTGAGGGCAAGCATACGGAAACAAATACGGCAAAGTCCAAACTTTCTCAAACACGCGTGGGAACGCCCACACTGGGAGCAACGCGTATAGTTGCGAACACTAAATTTCGCACCTCTCTGCTGCTTCACAATCATCGCTTTACGGGCCACTGTAAACCTCCTACTTTCTGAAAGGCATTCCCAAGTTCTTCAACAGTGCCCGAGCTTCATCATCGGTGCGGGCGCTCGTCACTACACAAATGTTGAGACCATACACTTTCTCGATCTTGTCAATGGCAATTTCAGGGAAAATGATGTGCTCCTTGATACCAAGGGTATAATTCCCCTTCCCGTCAAAAGCCTTGGGACTCACGCCACGGAAGTCGCGCACACGCGGGAGGGCAATGTTCATAAGACGATCGAGAAACTCATACATTCTCTCACGTCGAAGCGTCACCATCACACCGATAGGCATTCCCTGACGAAGCTTGAACGACGCAATCGATTTGCGCGCTTTCGTCACCACAGGTTTCTGCCCCGTGATGTCACCGATTTCTTTGCAAACGACCTCAATCAGTTTGGAATTGCTTACCGCATCACCTAGACCGACGTTGAGGACGACCTTTTCAATACGAGGAACCTCCATGGGATTCTTGTAGTTGAATTCCTTTTTCAGAGCGGGAATTGCCTCGTTTGTATAACGATCATATAGCCGAGTCACAGACTCCTCCTGTCCTTCAATTCAGACTATTTAAAAATTTCGCCGGTCTTGATGCAATAACGAACTTTCGCAACATGTTCTACCGGTTCACTGTAACTGTTGATTGCCTCGCGCTTCGATGTATAGAGCTTATCGCCTTCGCCAAGAAAACGATTGCATACCCTAACACCACGTTTGAGTTTTTCACTATAGAGCGCGACATTGCTTACATGGACACCGGCTTCCTTGCTGATGATACCTGCTTCCTGCCCCATCGCGGCTTTGCGATGAACCTGAACAACATTGCGCCCTTCGACGAACACCCTGTCACTCTTGGTATCTACACGTAAAACGCGTCCCTGCTTACCTCGCTCTTTACCCGAAAGAATGATGACAACATCACCTCTTTTGATCTTCATATCATACTCCGCTGTTAAAGAACTTCAGGCGCAAGTGAAATGATCTTCACATAGCTTTTGGCCCTGAGCTCACGAGCTACCGGCCCAAAAATACGCGTACCAATGGGATTTTTCTGCGCGTCAATGAGAACTGCCGCATTCCCGTCAAAACGGATATAGCTGCCATCATTACGGGCAATTTCCTTGGCTGTACGCACGATTACCGCTTGATGAACATCACCTTTCTTCACCTTGGAATTCGGAAGCGCATCCTTCACAGAAACGACGATAACATCGCCAATACCTGCATATTTGCGCTTCGATCCTCCAATAACCTTTATACACTGTACTTTTTTTGCCCCCGAGTTGTCAGCAACCGAGAGCACACTCTGCATCTGAATCACGGCTATTTCCCCTTATCAGAATTTCTCTGTTAAAGAACAGGAGCACGGCGAAGAATTTCTTTCAAGCGCCAGCACTTATTCTTGGAGATCGGTCGCGTTTCCTCAATGAGAACATGATCTCCGATGCGCGCCGAATTCTCGCCATCCTGAGCCATATACCGCGAACGACTTTTGACGTATTTTTTGTAAACCGGATGAAGAACACGACGCTCCACAACGACCACAATCGTTTTCTCCATCTTATCACTGACCACTGTCCCAACACGCGTCTTGCGGTTGCCAACTTTCTTCGTTTCCATACCCTATCCCTTCAAATCGCATTCACGAATCACTGTATTGAGACGCGCGATATCTTTGCGAACTTTAACCATGTCGGAAACTTTTTCGAGCTGACCGGTCGCCTGACGCATCTTGAGACGGAAATACTCCTTCCGATTCGACTCAAGCAACTCCAGGAGTTCAGCACGGCTTTTTTCTTTCAATTCTGCTGCTTTCATTAGATTTGCTCCCGACAGACGAACTTCGTCTTCAACGGTAATTTGTTTGACGCAAGACGGAAAGCCTCCCGAGCCACATCCTCGGAAACACCATCCATCTCATACAAAACTCGCCCCGGCTGAACCACGGCGACCCAGTACTCAGGATTGCCTTTACCTTTACCCATTCGGGTCTCGGCAGGTTTCTGAGTCACAGGTTTGTCTGGGAAAATGCGAATCCAGATATTACCACCACGCTTGGCATAACGCGTCATCGCGACACGTGCCGCCTCAATCTGACGCGCGGTAATTCTGGCGGGCTCAGTTGCCATGAGACCATATTCCCCAAAGCTCACATTGGAACCACGATACGCCTTACCGCGCATCCGGCCCTTCTGAACCTTTCTCCATTGTACTTTCTTGGGACTTAACATCACTTGCTCCTGCGAGCGGCAGTCCACCCGCGCTTATACTTCAATGATAGTATTTTCCTTGTGCGCCCTAAAACAAGGGCGCGAAGGCGCACACACATACGCCTACTTTGACAGGATGTCAAAGAATAAAAAACCGGCAATGCAAGTTCCATTGCCAGTTTTGAGTCTTATGCGTTTACGCGGAGGGCATCGCCCAGGATCTCACCCTTGAAGATCCAAACCTTGATACCGATGATTCCATAAGCCGTTTTGGCTTCTGCAAATCCGTAATCAATATCAGCACGCAACGTATGAAGAGGAACGCGACCTTCACGGTACCATTCCGTACGGCTCATTTCGGCGCCGCCAAGACGTCCAGCACAGTTAACCCGGATTCCCTTCGCACCAAGTTTCAAAGCCGTCTGTACGCTTTTCTTCATGGCACGACGGAAGCTCACGCGGTGTTCAAGATTGCGCGCTACGCCTTCTGCGACAAGCTGCGCATCCATTTCCGCCTTGCGAAGTTCCTGGATGTTCAGGAAGACTTCGCTGTGGCTCATTTTGCGCAGTTCATCTTTCAGCTTCTCGACATCCTTACCTTTCTTACCGATGATGACACCAGGTTTCGCTGTAAAGACGCTCACTTTGACCTTGCTGGCAGCTCGTTCGATTTCAATGCGATTGATGCCGGTATGGCCGTATTCCGATTTGATAAACTTTTTGATGCGAAGATCCTCTTCGAGCCACTTCGCATAATTACCTTCTTCACACCACTTTGACGACCAGGTTTTGATAACGCCAATGCGCAAACCTGTGGGATTACTTTTCTGACCCAAGGAAACCTCCGCTATTGTTCAACTGCGGGCTTATGGGCAGCACCGCTTGTTTTACTATCAAGCACGATATGAATATGGCATGTCCGCTTGCGGATACGCGTAGCACGCCCCTGAGCGCGGGGCATAAAACGACGCATCGTGGGACCTTCGTTGACCCAAGCACGGCCTACACGAAGGGTGTCGATATCGCTTTCCCCCTGCTTCTCGATATTGCTGAGCGCAGACTCAATCAGTTTCTCGATAATCCCCGCACCACGTTTATTCGTGTAGCGGAGAATGCTTAAGGCGTCGATCACGTCAAGGCCACGTATCATGTCCACCACGATACGTGCCTTACGGGGCGCCAGACGCACGCTCATCGCGCTGACGCGATTTGCGCTGTGATGTTCATTCTTCAATGAAGGCTTGCCCATCTTATTACTCCATTTGCGCTAGCGCTGTTACTTTTTGGCAACCTTGCGATCACCCGCATGTCCACGGAACGTGCGCGTCATCGAAAATTCACCGAGTTTGTGCCCAACCATGTTTTCGGTAACAAAAACAGGAATAAAGCTCTTACCATTGTGCACCGCGAACGTCATTCCGACCATTTCGGGCAGAATCATGCTACGGCGAGACCATGTTTTAATGACCTTTTTGGATGCCCCATCATTCGCCTCAACTTTTTTGGCGAGGTGTTCATCGATAAAGGGCCCTTTTTTAATAGATCGTGGCATTGAATAGTCTCCTCAACTATTTACTGCGTCTTTTGACGATAAATTTGCTGCTGACTTTATTATGACGCGTCTTCTTGCCCTTTGTCGGGATACCCCATGGGGTCACAGGATGACGACCGCCGCTTGTACGGCCTTCACCACCACCGTGCGGGTGATCGACTGGGTTCATGACAACGCCACGTACGGAAGGACGGACACCAAGCCAACGGCTACGGCCAGCCTTGCCAAGGGAAACATTCGAGTGTTCACTCAGACCCACACGGCCAATGGTCGCACGGCATTCCACATGAATCTTGCGAAGCTCGCCAGACGGCATACGGATAAGCGCATAGTTGTCCTCACGAGCCATGAGCTGACCGGCGACACCGGCACTGCGAACGAGCTGACCGCCCTTGCCCGGGTGCATCTCGATATTGTGGATTTCAGTACCGAGCGGAATATAGCGCAATTTGAGGCAGTTCCCGACCTTGATGTCGGCGTGCGCGCTGGAGATCACTTCAAGTCCGACCTCAAGTCCGTCCGGAGCGAGGATGTAACGCTTTTCACCGTCCGCATAGCAAACGAGCGCGATGCGACAAGTACGATTCGGATCGTATTCGATCGAAACCACACGACCGGGAATACCGATCTTGTTGCGACGGAAATCAATCACTCGATAACGCTGTTTATGACCGCCACCATGGTGACGGCACGTGATGCGTCCGAGGTTGTTACGACCACCGGTCTTGCTCAGTTTGACCAGAAGTTTTCGTTCCGGGGTATTCTTTGTGACATCCTCACGGCTGAGAACCGTCATAAAACGACGTCCAGCC
The DNA here is from genome assembly GCA_945875805.1 of uncultured Myxococcales bacterium. Lineage (GTDB taxonomy): Bacteria > Myxococcota_A > Bradymonadia > UBA4248 > UBA4248 > UBA4248. The sequence goes on from CAMCLY010000028.1 coordinate 12,430, forward strand.
GATGTCGGTTTGAAACTCTTAAGCGTCATTTTTCACCTTCCAATAGCTTAATCGCTCACCTGGGCTGTCGCCGCATCCGCAGCTTCATCAACCGTTTCAATAAAATCAATCTTCTGACCATCAGCCAGCGTCACCACGGCTTTTTTCCATTTGTTTACACGACCGATATGGCGACCAAAGCGGCGATCCTTACCGGGCATGATGCACGTGTTGACATCCACGACTTTGACATTGAACAACGTCGAAACGGCCTCGGTAATCTCTTGCTTATTCGCCTTGAGGTCGACGGCAAAAATGTACTGATTGCCAAATTTGCGAATCAATGTCGACTTCTCGCTCACGATCGGACGACGAATAACATCTTCTATGCGCTTCATCCCTTCAACCTCGCTTCAAGCTTATTAAGGCCTTCACGCGTCACCACGACGCCGCCATAATGCAACACATCATACACATTGACACCTTCGGGACGAAGGTACTTGTAGTTCTGAAGATTGCGGACGCTAAGGCGAAGATTCTCGTTATTGAGCGTCGTATATTCACGAGCAGAGTCTTTGCAGTCGACGACGAGTGCACGCGACACCTCAAGTTTGCCAAGGGTGTTGACCACGGCCTTGGTCTTGATCTCGTCAAGTTCAAAGTTGTCGACGACCTTGATTTTCCCTTCGCTGACGATCATGCTCAGCGCGCTGCAAAGCGCGGCACGCATTTTCTTTTTGTTCAGCGAGTAGCTGTAATCGCGGTTTCGGCGAGCGAATGCACGACCGCCACCCACAAAGTGAGGAGCACGGCTCGTCCCCTGACGGGCATTACCCGTACCTTTCTGTTTGAAAGGCTTCTTGCCACCACCGCTCACTTCCGCTCGCGTTTTGCCTTTATGAGTGCCCCGACGACGACTCGCCAATTGCATCTTTACAACTTCATGAAAAAGATACGGACGAACCTCTGCGCCGAAAACCTCATCAGACACTTCGACCTCACCTATTTTTTCGTTGGTCAGGTTGTATAAGTCCAATTTCATCTCGATTCTCCAGTCTTTCGCAGCTGTGTTCTAAATTTTCTGCGTCTTTGTTTCTAGTCGCGAAGGCGAATCTTGATATCCACGCCTGCCGACAAATCCAATTTCATCAAAGCATCGACAGTCTGCTCATTCGTCTCAATGTCAATCAGACGTTTGTGGGTACGAATCTCAAACTGTTCCCGGCTTTTTTTGTTTATGTGCGGCCCACGAAGCACCGTAAAACGGCTGATCGAGGTTGGAAGGGGGATCGGGCCTGCGATTTTGGCTCCCGTTCGCTGCGCTGCACTGATAATTTCCTGTACTGAAGCATCCAGCAACCGATGATCGTATGCTTTCAGTTTAATGCGAATTCTATCGCCCATATTAAGGCTCTCCTCTCTAAGGTTCCGAATTTATGATCAATTCGATTTGGCACCGAAACGTTCTATCAACCCCTCTGACAAGGCTGCAGGAAGGGGTTCATAACACTTAAACTGCATCGTGTAGCTCGCACGTCCCTGTGTTGCCGAGCGCAGGACGGTTGAATAACCGAACATTTCCGACAAAGGCACAGCCGCGCGAATCGCCTGAACGCCCTTACGGGCTTCCAAATCCGAAATCCGCCCGCGGCGGCTGTTCAGGTCGCCAATGACGTCGCCCGTATACTCTTCTGGCGTGATAACCTCAACATCAAAAACAGGTTCGAGCAGTTGCGGAGCGCATTTTTTGCACCCGTCCTTGAACGCCATGGATCCTGCGACCTGGAAGGCCATTTCGCTGGAGTCCACCTCATGATACGATCCGAACGTGAGGTCGACATGCACATCGACCACGGGGTAGCCCGCAAGAACGCCCGTCTCTGCAGCACTGCGCACACCTTTTTCGACGGCCGGCCAGTACTCACGGGGCACGACACCACCGACGATTTTAGACTCAAACGTGATCCCGGTACCGGGCTCGTTCGGCTTGAGCTGGAGTACGACATGCCCATATTGTCCGCGTCCGCCGGACTGACGCACAAACCTGCATTCGATTTCGCCGCTCTTGGTAATCGATTCGCGGTAGGCGACCTGTGGACGACCAATCTTGGCGTTGACGTTGAACTCTCTCTTCAGTCGCGAGGCGATGATGTCGAGGTGCAACTCACCCATACCGCCGATGACCGTCTGTCCCGTGTCCTTATCGGTACTGACTTTAAACGAGGGATCCTCGGCCGCGAGTTTCTGCAGGGCAAGCCCGAGCTTGTTGACATCGTCCTGAGTATCGGGCTCGATGGACATGGTGATAACCGGCTCTGGGAACGTCATGGATTCGAGAACGATATCCAATCCTTCTTCACAAAGGGTATCGCCCGTGATGGTGGACTTGAGTCCGAGCACGGCGACGATTTCGCCTGCATGGGCCTCGGTGATATCCTCGCGCTTGTTGGCGTGCATACGCAGGAGGCGGCCGACGCGTTCGCGGCGATGTTTGTTGGTATTATACACCGCCTGACCGGTCGTGAGGACGCCGGTATAAATGCGCACAAACGTCAGCTGACCCACGTAAGGATCGGACATGAGTTTGAAGGCGAGACCGGAAAAGCGGTCTTCATCGGAGACCTTCAGCTCAAATTTCTCTTCCTCAGTGATATCCCCCTCGCCGCGTTCCTGACGGGCAAAGAGTTCGTAAGGAGCGACCATGGGCCCCGGGACATCGATAGGCGACGGCAGATAATCCACGACGCCGTCGAGCATGCGCTGCACACCTTTGTTTTTGAAGGCGGAACCGCAGAAAACGGGCACGAGTCCCATGGCGACGCAACCCTTTCGCAGGGCGACGCGAATCTCTTCGGGCTTAATTTCTTCGCCTTCGAGATATTTTTCCATGAGCGCCTCGTCATAATCGGAAGCCTTGACGATGAGCGTTTCGCGATACTCAGAGATGAGGTCTGCCATATCGGCGGGCATCTCACCTTCTTTGGTATCCAGCGTATCGGCGTCGAAATATAGCGCCTTGTTCTCGACGAGATCGATGACCCCCACGAATTTGTCTTCCGTTCCGATAGGAATCTGAACGGCGACGGGATTGGCGTTCAGCCGGGTGGTCATCTGAGTCAGGCAGTTGTAGAAGTCCGCGCCCACCCGGTCCATTTTGTTGACAAAGGCGATACGGGGCACGTGATAGTGATCGGCCTGTCTCCAGACGGTTTCGCTCTGTGGCTGCACGCCACCCACGGCACAGAAGACCGCCACTGCGCCATCGAGTACGCGCAGGCATCGTTCGACTTCGATGGTGAAATCGACGTGTCCCGGCGTGTCAATGATGTTGATTCGATTACGGCCGTTCCGGTTCCAGTAACACACCGTGGCAGCGCTCGTAATCGTGATACCGCGCTCCTGCTCTTCGGCCATCCAGTCCATCGTCGCAGCGCCGTCGTGAACCTCGCCGATGCGGTGAGTCCGCCCGGTGAAGAACAGGATACGCTCCGACGTCGTCGTTTTTCCGGCATCAATGTGCGCCATGATACCAATGTTACGCACTTGTGCTAACTCTACGTCTCGTCCCACTTTCTGCTCTCAATCTTAAACATCTGCGTTGCAGCGGGCAGTCCGCCCTGGCCACATCGCCAGCAAATCAATGAACTACGGATACACACTATGAATGGGACTACCAGCGGTAGTGCGCAAAAGCCTTGTTTGCTTCTGCCATGCGGTGCGTGTCTTCCTTCTTCTTAATTGTCGTACCACGGTTGTTATAGGCATCGAGAAGTTCGGCCGCAAAGCGCTCCACCATCGATTTTTCCGGACGTTTGCGCGCATTACCGATGAGCCAGCGGAAGGCGAGGGCGGTACGGCGGTCGGCACGGATTTCCACAGGAACCTGATAGGTGGAACCACCCACGCGGCGGCTCTTGACTTCGACGGACGGACGCGCATTGTCGACCGCTTTTTTGAACACATCGAGGCTGCTGTCCTCGCCACCTTTCGTGCGGGCCGCGAGAATGTCAAGCGTGCCATACATGATGGATTCGGCCACGCTCTTCTTGCCATCGAACATAAGACTGTTGATACAACGCGCGACAAGCCGATCGTGATACTGAGGATCGGGCAGAATTTCGCGTTTTTCGACTTCACGTCGTCTAGGCATTTTTCAATCTCCAAATGTTATTTAGGACGCTTTGCGCCGTATTTAGAACGACCAGCACGGCGAGCATTGACACCCATCGAGTCCAGCGTACCGCGGATAATGTGATAACGAACACCAGGAAGGTCCTTGACACGACCACCACGAATCAGCACGACGCTGTGCTCCTGAAGGTTGTGACCCTCACCCGGAATGTAACTCGACACCTCAAAGCCACTCGTCAGACGAACACGAGCCACCTTACGAAGAGCGGAGTTCGGTTTCTTAGGCGTCGTCGTGCTGACACGGACGCACACCCCGCGGCGCTGCGGGCAGCTTTTCAATGCCGGCGAGTTCGTTTTGCACGCCTTGCGCTCGCGGCCTTTCCTTACCAGTTGATTGATTGTCGGCATCTTATCTCCTCTTGTTTAATGCCTCAAACCCCAAAACAATTTCAGGGCCCAATTTGAATCGCAAAATTATATGGAACTCTCCCGCTGTGTCAAGCGATTTACTTTCCGCATTGCACACATTTACACACCACGCGCACATTGTGCGCGCCCATGCCGGTTCCACCTTTTCTGCCGGTCCGCCTTCGCATTTAAAAATACGGAGCAAACCGCCCGCGGCTCTACCATTTTCCCCAGGACCGCGCAAGCCATTTTCATTGAATGCCCACGGTGCGCACCCACGCATCGTTGGCGCGCCAGACGCCGAAAACCGTGGGTATCTGTCACCAAAATGAGGCGGCGCGTATCCGCCTTGGGCGGATAGCGACGCGCGCAGGGCGTATCTGCCCGAGGGCAGATAGCCCGCGCCCACACATGCCCCCCATCCGCGTCAGTCCTTCGTAAAATTGACGCTGAGGGACACGCCCTTGCCGACATAGACCTCGCGCGACTTGGAGAACTTCCGCGTGTCGAAAAAATATACGCGAATCGTGTGTGATCCGGGCGTCACCTGATGTTTTTTGAGCGGGGTTTTGGACGAGACGAGTCTGCCGTCGATGTAGATTTGCGCCTCGGATTCGGCGGTAATGGAGAGAAAACCGGCGTCGGCGTCGGGCTTTTTTTCGTCCTTTTTGGCGGGCTTGTCGTCCTTTTTTTTGTCGGCTTTTTGGGCTCCGCCGAGATCGACATAGAGCGCCAAGGTTTGTGCGGGCTCCACGCTGACGCGGTATTTTTTTTCGGCCCCGGAGGCGTTGATGGCGACGATTTCGTGGATTTCGTTGGACGTGATTTCGATGCCGGAATCGGCGAGGTAGACGGGAAATTCGGAACCGTCGACGAGGATGCGATGCGTACTGTAGTTGGCGTAGATGATGAGGCGTCCCATGGGGCGATCGGGGCGGACGCGGACGGGCCGCAGGTCAGGGGAGGAGACCTCGACGGGTTCGGCGAGTGCAGTCGCGGGGAGGCAGGCCGCAAGGAGAAGTGTCACGATGAGCCGCATGGGAATACCCTTTTATGGACGACGCATGTCGATGGCCGCACGGATGAAACTGGCGAACAGCGGATGGGCGGCGGTCGGTTTGGACTGGTATTCGGGATGAAACTGGGTGGCGATAAACCAGGGATGCTCGGGGAGTTCAAAGAGTTCGACGAGCTGGTTGTCGGGGGATGTGCCGCTGAAGACGACGCCGGCGTGTTCGAGTTCAGCACGCAGGGCGTTGTTGACTTCATAACGGTGCCGGTGCCGTTCGGAGATTTCCCGGCATCCGAAAATGTCGCGGGCGCGGGAACCCTCAGCGAGTACGCACGGATAAGCGCCAAGTCTCATGGTGCCGCCCTTGTCGGTGACGGCTTGCTGTGAAGCCATGAGGTGAATGACGGGATGTTCGGAGTGTTCGACAAATTCGGCCGAGCAGGCGTCTTCCCAGCCGCAGACATGACGTGCAAATTCGACGAGCGCCATCTGCATGCCGAGGCAGATGCCGAAGAAGGGAACGCGATGGGTTCTGGCGTATTCGATGGCGATGATTTTTCCTTCGGTGCCTCGCACGCCAAAGCCGCCCGGCACGAGGATCCCCTGCATGGGTGAGAGCATGGCGTCGACGTCTGCCGGGGCGAGTGCCTCGAGTTCCTCTGAATCGATGTAATGAAGTTTGACGCGGCTCCGGTTGGCATAACCGCCGTGATTGAGGGCCTCGATGAGGCTTTTGTACGATTCGTGGAGTTTGACGTATTTTCCGACGAGGGCGATGTTCACCTCGCAGGCGGGATTCCGGATGATGTCGACGACGTCCTCCCAGGCCTGCATGTCGGGCTCGCGCGACCAGATGTTGAGGAGCTCGCAGATTTTGCCATCGATGTTCTGCCCGTGGAAATAACACGGCATCATGTAGATGCTTTCGACATCGCGGGCGCCGAATATGCAGTCCTCGCGGACGTTGCAGAAAAGGGCGAGTTTCCGGCGGATGTCACCGGGGAGATCGAGCTCGCCGCGGCAGACGAGGATGTCGGGCTGGATGCCGATTTCGCGGAGGGCGGCGACGCTGTGCTGGGATGGCTTGGTCTTGAGTTCGTCGGCGGTGCGGATGTAGGGCACAAGCGTGACGTGGATGTTGATGACGTCGCCGCGATTCTGTTTTCCTCGGAACTGTCGGATAGCCTCGAGGAAAGGCAACGATTCGATGTCGCCGACGGTGCCGCCGACCTCGATGATGGCGACGTCACAATTTTGCGACGCCTCAAGGAACGTCAGCTGAATTTCGTCGGTGACATGCGGAATGACCTGGACGGTCGCGCCCAGATAATCGCCGCGACGTTCCTTGGTGATGACGCGGTGATAGATGCGCCCGGACGTGCAGTTGTTGGCCTGGCGCGTGTGGGCATGGGTGAACCGTTCATAATGCCCCAAATCCATGTCCGTCTCCGCCCCGTCTTCGGTCACGTAGACCTCACCGTGCTGAAGGGGGTTCATCGTCCCCGGATCGACGTTGATATAGGGATCGAGTTTGAGAAAATTGACGCGCAGACCGCGCGACTCCAGCAGCGCACCGATGGCGGCCGCGCTGATGCCCTTGCCAAGAGAACTGATGACGCCGCCAGTGACGAAGATGTATTTTGTCGAACGAGCCATGATTATCCTTACTGTGATATGACGCGCCCTTATGGCGCAAAGTCATCGCGCCTTTTAGCGCGAAAATCGCGTTTTTTCGACAATAATGACATTTTCCACATTTCTCTCTGGTGACGAGATTTTTTACCCGGAAAAACGCATTTTTCCCCTTTGATGGAGTCTGTATGCGTCCTGATGCCGTTTTCTGCACGCCCGCATGGTTTCACATTCTTGCATCCATAATTTTTGCCACGGCCTGGTTCTCGGCCTGTTTTTCTGAAACGGCCATGGCGCAGCAGCCTGCGCCCTCCGCAACCCAGCCTTCTGTGAGCCTGCCCTCCACGGGCCAACCCTCCACGGGCCTGCCCTCCGCGGGCCAACCCTCCGACGATGCGCACATCGTGCGCTGGATATCGCTCAACGCCGGCCTCAACCAGACGGTGATGCGGTTTGACGAACAGGCGCGCGACATGGAGCGCCACCTTTCCGCCTTTGAGCGCACCCAGCTCAAATCGCACCTCGACGCCGCGCGCGCGTCCGCCGACGGCCAGAATCCTTCCTCACCGCGCACGCCCGAGGAATGGCGAGCATTCAACGCCGTAGCCCGTGAACCCTCGATGTGCACCCAGCTGGCCCGCGCGCTCAACGCCTACATCCAGGCGCACACAAACGACCTCTCGGACGTCATCACCCGGCTCGCGGCCCTTCCCGCCGATCCCGACAGCCGCACCGCCCAGGCCCGCGCCATCTCCGACGCCCTCGACACCGTCCCCAATCAAAGGAGAACCCAGGAAATCCTCTACCTCTGCCTCTACAAACAAAAAAACGAACTCGGACAGCCGCGCCCGGAATCCGTCGAAAAAGCCATGCGCAACTGGTTCCGAATCCAACTTCCACTCCTCGACGCCTGGTTAGGAAACGTCGACTAATCCCGGAGCTCGCCCATGCTCAGTGCCATTTCTGACTTCTTTCACCTCAGCCTCTTTGAAATCAGCATTCTCGATGTACTCATCATCATCGGCTGCGTCATTCTCTCGCATTTCGTCGATCGCCTAATCCAGTGGATCCTCAAGCGACTCAACGAAAAACGCCTCAAGACCCAGAACCTCTCCAAACTCCGTCTGACGCTTGTGACGTCGCTCAACCGCCCGCTTCACACCCTGTGCATCACCTGCGGCGCCGGACTCGGCCTCATCATCATCGACACCCCGTCATGGGGCACCGATATTTTCCATTACATATTCATCCTCATGCGCGGCATCACGATCTGGTGCGTGATCTGGTACCTCCTCCTCGTCTGCCAAAAAATCACCGAACACTTCGCAGAGCGCGCCTCACACAGCGAGTCCAAAATCGACGACATGCTCGTGCCCATCGTCTCCGGGCTGGCCAAATTCGTCATTGTCGCCATCGGCGTTCTCCTCGTCATCCAGAATCTGGGCTACTCCATCTCCTCACTTCTCGCCGGCCTCGGCATCGGCGGCGCCGCCCTGGCCCTCGCTGCCAAAGACACCCTCGCCAACTTCTTCGGCTCCCTCGTCGTCTTCTTTGACCACCCCTTCGACATCGGCGACTGGGTCAGCCTCAACGGCGTCGAAGGCTCCATCGAGGAAATCCGGATCCGCACCACCCTCATCCGCACGGTCGAAAACTCCCTCATCATGATGCCCAACCAGCTCCTCACCAACACCTACATCGACAACTACCAGCGCCGAACATGCCGCAAAATGGACTGCAACTTCGGCGTCCTCTACTCCACCACCGCCGATCAAATCGAAAAAATCGTCGCCGACATCAAAAAGCACCTCCAGGATCACCCTGAGCTCTACGCACCGACCTATTACGTCGGATTCAGCGGTTTTGGCGACTCCAGCCTCGACATCACGGTCACGGCCTACACGCGTTCCACGGCCAAGGATCAGCATTTCGCCGACCGCCAGGCCTTCATGCTCGAAATCATGCGCATCGTCCAAAACGCGGGCACCGGTTTCGCCTTCCCCACGCGCACGCTCGACATCCCCAACGCCGCCCCGTGCGGCCCCTTCCGCGTCGTCATGGAAAATCGCAAATAAGACCGCTTCTGCCGGAGGCCGGGCTATGCTACGCATACGCCCGGCCAGGGCGGCTATGCGCATCGCGCATACGCCGCCCTTTTTATTTTTTCTCCTCCAGATAAAATGTGCTCTTAAGCCCGCAGTGATCGCTCGAACTGAGGCCCTGCTTCACCGTCGCGCCACAAAATCGCTCGGTCTTCGCACGAAACGCGTCAAACGCCGCATTGTGATACAGGTGATCAAACGCCGCCTGCTCGCGCCATGTCAGAATCTCTTCCAGCGCCATCGACGCCGTGTCGCGCACCAGCACCTCGGACCGGTCAAACACCTCGATGGGCGCCGTCCCGGGATCGTCGTTCAAATCCCCGCCAAAGACGACAAGCCGTCCAGGATGGGCCTGGATGTATGCCTCAATCACCGAGCGGATGTACTGCGCTTCGGCCAGCCGGCGATCCCCGCCGGGGTCGCTCACTTTGGATACGAGGTGCGCCACAAACGCCGTCAGTTCGGCCCCGTTGGGCAGCGTCACCTCGGCGGCCAGAAGCTCCCGCGACAGTTTCCGCGTGCTGCCGTCGGGCGCCGTATAGACAAAACCGCTCCGGTAACGCTCAACCCCCGTGATCGTCCCGCGCGTCAGAATCGCCACATCGACCGAGGCCGGCGCCCCTGTCTCGCCAAACGCATAATCCGGATACACCGACGCCGCAAATGTCGCCTGGACATCCTGAAGCCCGCTTTCCTTCTCAATTTCCTGAAGCAACAGCACATCGGCGTCGAGCGTCCAGATCCCTTTGGACACATCCGACACCTTCTGCCGATAGTCGCCCGCATTCAGCACCGTTTCATAATCCGAAGCCCCGCACTTGCCCGTGTCACATACCGTGTCAAACAGATTGTGCACGTTATACGTCGCCACGCGCACGCGCATGGGTTGCGCCTGTTCCCCCGGCACGACGACCTCGCCTTTTGTCGCGCCGTCTGTCGAACACCCCGCTGCGCCGGCGCACCAGAGGCTCACCGCCACCCATATTCCCGTCCAACCACGCCACATTCCCATCTCCGACTGTCCGTGCGCCACGGCGCGTGTTTCAGGCCCAAACCCTTTCTAAACCCTACGAGGGGGGCGCGGCGTATTGAGGCGAAGCCGAAATAGCCGCGTTGGGGGGACACT
>CAMCLY010000029.1 GCA_945875805.1 uncultured Myxococcales bacterium
TGATAATTTCATAAGTGTGATAATTTCATAAGTGTGATAATTTCATAAGTGTGATAATTTCATAAGTGTGATTTGGTTCACAGTCACACGCACGGTTTTTTTTGACAGTGAGCATGGCGTACCCTACTTTACTTTGTAAACGAAGGCACAAAAAAAAGGACGTCCATTGTCATCACATGGACGTCCCGCCAATCATTCCGTCTTCTTCATTTCAAGACATCACGTTCTTGGAGATACGCTCCAATACGCCCACTGGCTGAGTTTATCGAGCGGCGTAATCGTTTCATTTTTGCTATCGACCAGGAAGCTCAGCTGATGGGTACGCTGATTGAGTTCGTAATTGTATTCGACCTTGATGAGATCGCTCCGCTTGTCGGGATTGTCTTCGTCGGGGGCAATTTTGGGCACCCATCCGCATTTGCGTTGTTCTTTGCACAGGTTTACCCTGCGAGTGGCGTCTGGTTCTCCATTGGTAAGAAGCCAGGCCAAGGCATTGATGAATTCCTGCTGCTCGAGTACTTTGACAAAAGCCGTACACAAATCCTTATAATCCCGGTTTCGACAGGCATGACCTCTGGCCCATCGTTCGTTACGGGGAATGCCGAGGTTGTTCGTATAATCATTGGGATAGATGTTGACCGGAGCGACGGAGTCCATACTGTTCCCAAGTGCCATGAGATCGACGGCAAGCAGGCCTACAGGAGTCAGGCTTTTGGTTTCCCAGTTGAATTTGAACTTGGCGACTCGCGTTTCATTGAGTTCTTTCCACTGAAAGTATGCCGAATATTCATCATCCAGTTCATGCATGACGGTCCATCCGATGATTTCGTCATTGGCATGTTTGGGTTCCTGGGTTTGTTTGAGGAAGTGAAGGAGAAACACCCCCCCCAGGTCGATACCGCTCTCAAAGCGATGGGAAGTGATGGCGCGCACGACGCTCGCGGATCGTTTCATTTCCTCTTCAATCTGGTCGTAATTCACCGGATTGCGGTCGAAGATGCTCGCCATGTTGTTGCGCGGAACAACGACCTTTGTGCTCAGATCGACGATCCATACCGGTCCAACGACAACCTCTCCGTCTCTGTAATCGAGATACACCTCGTACAGCGGATCCGGGGTCTGTTCGCTTCCGGAATCGGTATCGAGGTGCAACGCACGCCACTCTCCCCTCTTGAGGATGTCTTCCATGTGCAGCTGGGTTTCGAGGAAGTTCGCCTCGACGAGCGACGCGATGGTCACTTTCTGAGGTTTATCCTGCGCTGCCCAATCTCCTAATTTTTTTGTCTTTAACGCCTCAATGTATTCAGGATTCCAAACTTCATATCGCTGAATGATATCAATGGCATCGGCTTCCCGTCCGGCATACGGATCGGCGATGAGCGGGACATGACGCTTGACGGTGTCCATTTCAGCGATATCCTGACCACCGCTAGATGTGGCCAGCTTATAGATCAGAGTTCCGCCCAACCCTAGAATGAGAAAAAGTCCGAGAGCAAACCCAATGTAGATGAACTTTCGATCCATTACCTTTCCTGTATAAAAATGCGACAATGCCCCAAAAAGCGAGACGCATTTATCACGCTTTGGGGCTAGGCGACAATATCGATCCTCTTGCGCTCCAACATTGTCAGTAATTGCATCTGGAGGACATCGAACTGAGTCCTTTTTGTTTTGTTGTACTCATTTTTTTGAGTACGTCCGAGATCGAGTTGCCAAGGGACCAGATATTTTTCTTGGCATTGATGGCTTCTTTCTGGGAATCACAAATCTGCTGGCGCTTGGAAGACGGAAATTTTGTATTTGAAAAAGCCAGTCCCTCACGGGCAATTTCTACACTAAAGTCATAGGATGCGTTATTTTTGCTATATCCGACATAGGTCAGAAACCGGTTGTATACCTGTTCGTCCTCGTCCGCATCGTCGTCCGACGTATTGTCGAATTCGCAAACGCCCTCGGAGGTCACGTCATCGCATGTCAGAATGATCTCGCTGCGGAACGGAAGTAACGTCTCCGTCCATTGCCAGGCTTCATATCCGTACCGTTCGTTTGTATTCGTGTACGTTGTATCCTTTGTGCATGTATAATAATAGAAACTGTTTTTGGCTTTGGAACATTCAGGGGCATCAATACCGGCAATGCGGAGACGCCAACGGATATTCTTACCATTGGCATCCTTGGTTTTGCATCCTCCGTCGCCTTTTGGCCATACCCACACCGTATCCGCGTCGGTCCACTGGACGACGGTGGCATGGGAACCGTTCACGAGTTTGCACTCAGGCGCTTCCGATTTGCACGATCCGGATAAGGCATCACAATACGTGTTGCATGTTTCCACGACTCTGTTGACCAGGCATCCATTTTCGTCTTTTTCACAATGCTGAAGTACGAGACCGTTGCATGAGTATGCGTTGGCCGTGCATGCCGTGGGACACGTCACACATTTGCCCGCCTCGCAATATCGTGGGCACTGTTCGATCTCCACGTTTTGCATACACGTATCCACCACCTGGCATTCCACACGGCTTTTTCCCTGACACGAAACCGTCGAGAGCGAGTTGCAGTTTGCCACACATCCCGACACGCACTGGCCGGTCTGCGCATCGCATGATGAGGGGCAGACCTCCGCAGTGACCCATGCCCCACATCCGTCAGGCTGTGCCTTGCATTCCATGCGATTTTTCCCCTGACATGACGTTGTGCCGATCGTGCACGAATCGGCACATGCCGCATTCGTGCGACACCTTCCGGTCGTTTCGTCACATCCCAGAGCACAGCTTTCGCTTTTTCCCCACCACGTGCATCCGTCCGTCACACACGTCTGCTGATCCCCCGACGCGCCACAACGCGTGTCTCCTGGCGTACATGCCGACGGCGCTTCTACCAAATCAAGACAGCCGTCGACGTTTTTCTTGCATCGAAACGTCGTGTCCCCCACACACATCTCGTTTCCTTCCACACATGACGAAGACGGACAGCTGCTCGAATCCGAACACGAATTCCCACAGATAATTCCCACGCCCAACAACGACAATGCCAGAACACTTTTTTTCCGCATGTTTTCCACTCCGTAATGCGTCTTTCAATTCAGGCCAGTCCCATGAAAGGGCGCGACCGTGCGGCACCCTACCCCGAGTCGCCATGCGATTCAAGACGCGATTACAAAGCGTTCTGTCACGAATTGTCTGTCAAACTGAAGCTTCCGCTCTGCGTCGTGCCATGGGCAAGGATGTGCCTGCATGTTTCGCGAATGCGCTCCAGTGACTTGCGACGCTGACGCGAAGCCCTCTGACGTACAGTGGCGTCCCCGCGCATCTCCTCCGCCGCCAGATATTCATGAATATCTTCGCGATGTTTGCCGTGAAGCGCAGATACCATGCGCCTTCGGCGGTTGATGTCGTACAGGACGTCCGGCTGCATCCGATACGGATTCGGCTCAAAGGCCATCAAATCCTTGGAATTGTCCGTCAGAGCAAAAGAATCGCTCATTGCTTCTCGTGCTTGTCTCTGTTTGTGGTGCAGCCGTGCAAGTCGCAACAGCCGTCCGTACACCTGTGCATAGACAAACGTCGTTGCCTTGACGTTGCGCAAGGGATCAAATTGTTTCAGCGATTCCACGGCAATAAGCCATCCCTGGGATTCAAGCTCTTCCGACAGCTCCATCACATTGTACTGTCGCACCACTCGCCCCACAATGCTCTTGAGCAACCCGCGGATGTCTTCATACGTCGTCTGACACTGCAAAAATAGATCATCGCCCATCATGTCTACCACCTTTGATAAAGGGTTTTATCCACACACGACTCCCGACACACGTCGGAAATCCTGTGAAATATGGGGCAGACGTCAAAAGAAAGGCCTTCTTCCTAAAACAAAGGCCGCACGGGGCGGCCTGAGACATGGAATGATCAAAATATCGTTCGTGCGAGTCAAAATTTAATAACGATATTTTCGCAATTCAAAAAGATGTTGCGAAAATATCGTTATGCTTTTAATAACGGCGAAGTTCCTTTTGAAGGCGATCAATTTCACGATTGTTTTTTGAAATCTGACGATCGATCTCGCGAATATCCTCATCGCGATACACACATTTGACCGAAGGATTCCTCATTGCCATGCATGAATTGTAGGCGTAATCCGCATTGGCGACCGTCTGTCTCCGGTCCAGTTCAAGCCGGGCGTTGTCGCTTTCGAGGAGTTCGATGTCCCGCTGAATCTGGTAATACGGACGAAGCGGCGTGTGAATGATGACAGGAGGCGCCACTACGACAGGAGGTGCCACCACGACGGGCGACACGTGATGCGTCACTGTGGTGTGATGCACAACGGGGCGAGGTGCAGGTTTCACCACAGGACGCGGCGCGGGGGGAGAAACGGGCTTCGCCACAGGACGCGGCGCGGGGGGAGGAACGGGAAGCGGCGACGGTTTGACGTTATGCCCAGGACGACGACCGTTGTCGTGTCCCGGCCCTTTGTTTGGCCGTTTCCCGTTATCATGACCTGCGGCCGGGCCTTTGCCGGCATGTTTGTCATTCCCCGCATGTGAACATTCGCGAGGGCAGTTCGACCCACGGCAATTCTGACAATTCGCCGAACGGGGATTTGGTTTGGCCGACGCCGTCCATGGAGCCAGAAGCCCAAAGCCAAGAATCATCGTAAAAAATACTGCATAGGGACGTCTCATTTCGTTCCTCCTTAAATTTTTGAATCCATCGGATCATCCGTGGCGACAATGTGAATCCGTTTCGTCTCGGAAAGGACACTCTTCGGACATAACGCAATAGTTGCGCCTATTTCTACTTTTTAACGATTTTTTAAATTGAGCGGGGCTTTTACGTCATCATGTCCAGAAGAACATTTTTGAGCCCCGCCGAGGGGGGCGCGTCGTATGCGTTCCGACAGGACGCATAGACGCGATGGGGGGACACATCCCCCACCCCGAAAAAACACGCTACGCGAGGCAGTCTATGGACAGGCCGGAACCGTCTGTGTTGACGCGTACGCGGGCGGTGCCGCCATTTTTCAGTGGGCCAAAGAGCATTTCGTCGGCAAGCGGCAGGGCAATTTCTCGCTGAATGAGACGCGCCATGGGACGCGCGCCAAACTTGGGGGCATAGCCATGTTCGGCGAGCCACCGCCTGGCATCCTCGCAAAGATCGAGCGAGACGTGACGCTCGGCGACCTGGCGGGCGAGTTCGTCGACCATGCGCGACGCGATTTGGATCATGCAGTCTGGCGAGAGGGCGTTAAAGAGCACGATGTCATCGAGTCGGTTTCGGAATTCCGGCGAGAATGTTTTTTCGATTTCCTGCAATCCCATGGACACGTCGATGGCGTTGTCAAATCCGATGCGGGCGCGGTTCATGTCCTCGCCGCCGGAGTTGGAGGTCATGATGAGGATGACATGCCGGAAGTCGGCGGTTTTCCCTGTGTTGTCGGTCAGCCTGGCGACATCCATGACCTGGAGCAGGAGATCGAAGATGGCGTGATGGGCTTTTTCGATTTCGTCGAGGAGGAGGACACAGCAGGGCTTGGCGCGCACGGCTTCGGTCAGAAGGCCGCCGCGATCGAAACCGACATATCCCGGAGCCGATCCGATGAATTTGGACACCGTGTATTCCTCGCGATATTCGCTCATGTCGAAACGCAGGAAAGCCAGGTTGAGGGCGTCGGCCAGCTGTCGTGCGACTTCGGTTTTGCCGACGCCTGTGGGCCCGGCAAAGAGGAGGCAGGCGACGGGTTTATGAGGGGCGCGAATGCCCGCGCGGGAGAGCTTGACGAGATCGACGAGGGTGTCGATGGCCCTGTCCTGACCAAAGACGCGCTGTTTGAGAACATCCCTTGCGGTCGCCAGAAGGGCGCTTTCGTCTTTGGAGACGTGGAGTTCCGGGATGCGTGCGTTTTCGGTGACGATGCGTTCGATGTCGGCCACATCGATGATTTTGTGTTGGGCATTTTCGGGACGCATGCGATTTTCGGCGCCGGCTTCGTCGATGATGTCGATGGCCTTGTCAGGGAACCGTCTCTCGGGCATGTACCGTCCGGAAAGGGACACGGCGGCCTCGATGGCTGCATCGGTATAGGAAACATGGTGAAATTCGGCGTAATGCTTCTGGATTTCCTTGAGAATGGATCGCGCCATGTCCTCGTCGGGTTCTTCGACGTCGAGTTTGTGAAACCGTCGCAAAAGGGCGGTGTCGTTGGCAATGCAACGCCTGAAGTCCTCGTAGGTCGTCGTTCCGATGAGACGCAGCGTCCCCATGGCGAGTTCGGGTTTGAGCAGACTGAGGATATCCTGGGTACCGGAACTCCGATCGAGGGAGGCTGCCGTGTGGAGTTCGTCGATGAAGAGAATGGCGTCGGGGGTTTTTTTGACGAAGCCGACGATGGCCTTGATACGCCCTTCCATCTCGCCGCGAAATTTGGTGCCGGCCATGAGTCCGGGCACGTCGACGGCATAGAGTTCCGCATTGCGCAGGGGGGAGGGAACTTCACCGAGGGCGATTTTTCGGGCAAGTCCTTCGACGATGGCGGTTTTTCCGACGCCGGCCTCTCCCACGATGAGGACATTGCATTTGGAACGCCGCAACAGCGCGCGACAACAGGTGTCGATTTCGCGATCGCGCCCAACGACGGGATCGATGTGTCCTTGTCGTGCTTTTTCGACAAGCCGGGCGACATAGGTTTTGATCCGTGAATAGGAGAAATCTTCACGATCTCCATATGTCGTGCCGTCTTCATCGCCCTCGCCTTCCTCCAGTTCGATGTCTTCATCGTCCTGTCCGTCCTCGTCGTCAGGCGTCTCAAGGGCGGACAGAAGGGAGCCGAGTGCCCCGTCCATGGGGGCGCGTCCCGGTTCCGCGAAATGATCGGCCGCCCATCTCATCATCTGGACGGGTTTCACATTCATGGCACGGAACAACGCCCCGGCAAATGTGTCCGACTCCCCCGACATGGCAATGACGAAATCGATGAACCGCGGAAATGCGCGACTCGATCCAAGCGCCTGGAGGATGACCGCGGTTTTGAACCGATTGAGGGATTCTGTGGTGATGCCGAGTTCTTCTTCCGGCACATCCTCGGCCGCATGTTCGAGGATATCTTCAAAATAATGACCGAGCTGATCGGAAACAAAACGCATGGGAATGTTCAGATCACGAAAGGCTTCCCGGATTTCGGACTCCTCGAGGAGCGCAAACAGGAGATGCTCGCGAGTGACATAATAATTGCGATGGCGAATGGCTTCGCTGCGCGCCCTATGAAGACAGGCTTCGAATTGATGTGGTTCCATGTTGGGATACGATGAGGTGAATAAAAAAGGCTCCTAAACGGGGAGCCGTCAGAGTTCATGACCTGGCAGAGACGGTTATCGATCCGGTTCTATCCCGGCCCGCAGGGGGTAGCCAGCATCTTCGGCTTTCTGATGAACCTGCGAAACTTTCATCTCGGCAATTTCTTTTGGGTAAATGCCCGCCGTGCCCTTGCCCTTCTGATGGATAAACATGGCAATGCGCGTGGCGTCCGCCGGATTTTTGTGAAACAGGGTGTTCAAAAGTTCTATCACAAAATCAAACGCCGTATAATCGTCATTGTACAGAATGACGCGATACATAGGAATCTGAATGTCAAGGATTTCGACATCCCCCGCGTGACGAACATCGTTTTGTTTTTGAGAAGACATGACCTCTCCCTCGCTTCCGGTCAGACGATAATCACAGATAGATAATGGATGATGGATAATGGGCGCAGGATATCGATCCCACGCCTGCAAATCTCAACCTCTATAGGGATATTTTCATTTAAGGAATCTCTGGTCGATGTTTTTTTGATGTGTTGGTGGGGGAGGTCTCCCCCTGAGCGGCTATGTGCTCGGGCCTGAAGGCCCTGTGCGCATACGCCGCTACCCCCTCTGAGGGATGGCCGCACAGAGGCCACGAGGACATTATTTCAGGGTCGGGACACACACGTTGTCCGGGTTGCACACGTAACCGGTGGGGCATGTCTGTGCCGAACCGCATGTTCTGAGATCGATGAGCCGCCGGCTTGCGCCGTCGACACCGGCCGTTCCTGTTTCACCGGCGCCGCCCACACCGCCGAGTCCGCCTGTGCCCCCACGGGCGACATCATCCCCAAACGTGAAGGCATTTTTATCCAGCAGAGAGGACGAGGAGACGTTGAATCCCATGATGTCGAAAGCGGGGCCTCCTGCGCCTCCTCCTCCGCCGCCGCCACGGCCGCCCGACCCTCCTGCGCCGCCACGGCCGGCTTTTGTCGAAATCCAGTATCCTGCGATACCGCCTTCTCCACCATTTCCGCCGGCGCCTCCGGCCCCGCCGAGTCCACCCTCTCCGCCATTGCCGCCACGGCCGCGGGAAAAGATGTTTCCCGATATTTCCGGAAGTTCGGAGGTGGATCGCGACTGGGTGATAAACACCCCGATGCTCGCTCCTCCGGTCTCGCCGCCGTCGCCGCCCTGGCCTCCGCAACCGCCTGCCCCGCCGCCGCCGCCGCTCGGTCCGATTTCGTACAGATCACAGTCGCCGTCATGCTTGCGGTAATAGGCGACCCCGCCGCCGCCACCGCCGCCACCGCCGGCAACGCCATAACTTCCGGCCGTTCCAGGTATGCCACCCGACGCACGGACCCAGACGCCATCGCGAATGGATCCATACGCATCCGGAGCCCCCATGCCCGCGCGACCGTTGGCACCGTTGTTTCCCGTCAGTCCATCCTCTCCCACATCCGACAGGATCTCCGTGGGATAGCCCGATTCGGTCGCATGACTACACGAAGGGCTCGAAAATGCATCAAAAGTGCTGTCATACCCCCCTTTCCCGCGGTTCTGAGCATTGGAGGCGTACTCCGCCTGCCCTCCCATCATCGAGGTCCAGTCGTACGTTGGACATTGCGTGGCCCCCCCGGGCGTTGCGTTTGCCGAACGGCATTCGACATTGACCCCCGCAGCGCCCCCTTTCTGAATATCGTTTTTACACGGGCCGGTGCGGCGCATCGAAATGAGCCCAGGCCCACCGTTTAGCCGGGTGTCTTCCTTACTGCCATGACCAGCGGCACCGGCTTCGCCGTCACGACCCGATCCGCCCTGTCCGCCAGAGATCTGATTGGCAAGCAAGGATATCTGTGACGTGTTCTGAATCCATACGGCTATCGAGGCTTCTCCGTCTCCGGTGCGGTTCGCCCCTTCGATGGCGAACCCTTCCACCAATGCACGTGACGTCAGCTTTACCGCACGAATCGTCGCGGCCGCCTTGACACCCCGTATGATCGTCGCATGGAGGATGTAGTCGCGCTCGTGGAAATCAAGGCTGTATCCCCCGTGAAGCGCCACGCCGTTCGGAAGATCGAGATCCTCTTCATACACGCCCTGCGCCACGAGAATGTACTTTTTCTTGGCTCCAGACCACGCCAAAAGGGCTTCGGAAATCGTCCGGAACGGCGCGTTCATCGAACCGTTCCCTCCCTCGGAGGCTTCACCAGAAACAAACAGCGCATCCTCTATCACGCCATCGATACCGTCGCAGTTTTCATCCACAAAACTGACGCCGGATGCGTATGTCTCACCAATATCCGGCAAATCCTGTGCGGTGTTGCCATAGACACGGCGGCACTCACATCCGTTGCCAGACATGCCGTCTGTATTGACCCATTCATACGCGGTGTCGCTCTCTTTTTCGATCTCACATGCCCCAAGTCCGCACGCCGCCGTGCCCGCCGAGACGATGCACACTCCTTCGGCATGATGAATCTCGGGGGTGAAGTACGTCGAACAGTCGTTGAAACAATATCCGCAATGTTCGGTCGTCGTATAAAGACCCGTCACGGGATCCCGCATCCCCTCGTCGATTTCCCCGTCGCAATCGTTGTCAAGACCGTCGCATATCTCAATGTTGTACGTCTCGATCTGACACTCCGACCACGCATAATTTCCCGATGCCTCACGACACCATTCAAAACCCTCACACGTATCGACTTTGCACGAACGGGCGCTTTCCACGTTTTCGGCGTTGCACAGACATGTCCCCGTGACCGGCACGCACTGACGTGCGCCGTCACGTACCGTCTGACATGTATATCCGTATGGACAGCCTCCATAGGGCGACGTGTCCGAGCAGTCACGACCGCAGTAGGCCTCCAGCGATGTCGTCACACACAGACTCCCAGGGCCCACACAGTCCTCATCCTGGGAACACGACATGCACAGATTGTCCGGAAGCGCCATGCACGTCACCCCGTCATGATACAAAAAGAACCCAGGTTCACATGACAATGCCCTGCACACCGGCATTCCATCGACAACCCGGCATTCCGTCGACGTGGCATGAGTCATCAGGAGATCGCAGTTCTGACCGCATGCCGCACAATGCTCCCGTTTCACATAAAGACCGCCGTCATCGCGAAAATCCTCGTCAATTTCGCCGTTACAGTCATCGTCCAGGCCGTTACAAATCTCGGCCGACGGCGTCTGCCCAAGACACACCACCCCCTGAGCGCCCGCGCACATTTCTTCGCCAGGGCACGACCCAAATTCGTTGGAAATCACACATGGAGCCCCGTCCAGCGATTCGTCCACAAACCCGTCGCAGTCGTCATCCACGCCATTGCACACTTCTTCCGCAGGTTCCGACGCGCTGCAGTTTTCCCATTCCAGTCCGGCTCCACACGTCTCTACTCCGCCACATCGGCCAAACGCATTGCTGCGCTCACACCCGCGCACCTGTCCCACGCTCGAGGCATCACACGTACACCTTCCCGATACCGGAAGGCACTGACGCCCCGAAAGCCCATGTTCCCCGGTCACATCGCTGCACACATACCCCTGCGGACATCCCTGAAACGTACAGTCCACCGAACAATACCGCCCGTCCCCAACCGAAAGGCACCAGTTTGCATCTCCTGCCCCGCATGCCTCGTTTCGGGTGCACGGCATGCACAATTGCTCCTGAAGAAGCGTACACAGGGAAACCCTTCCCTCCCCGTGTGGGTTCTCTACGGGCATGCAGGCCCATCCATCCGGACATCCCTCGTCGCACAGCCTCGAACAAAAGTTTCCCTGCGCATACGCCATACAGTAGGTGCTCTCGCACTCCAGATGCTGTTCGCACCGTTCGCCGAAGCCTTTGTACGAATAATCTCGCACAGGACCATATGCCCCACCCGATACGTCACATCCCATGCTCGCCGCCAGTACGGCAAATATCCCAACCCACTTCGCCCTGTTCATGACACCTCCATGCAACGCATGCGTTCTCATGTCAGCTTCTATCACACAATGCCCCATCCCGCGACGACAGACCCGCATATATACAAAACCCCCGGGACCGAAAAAAAGCAGGGAAGTGACTTCCCTGCTTCTGAGATAAACGCCATGCAATCTCGCCGCAATGACGATTATTTCGCCACGCACGCACCGTTGAGACATACGGCATCTTCACCGCATTCGCAACTCAGACGACATTCCGCGCACATATTGGAAATGCAAATCAGTCCCTCGCCACAGTCAGAATCCTGACGACATTCGACGTCATCCTCACACGTGTTCCCCGCATTGCAAATCCTGCCCTCGCCACACTCGGCGTCGCTCAGACATTCCGGACGTGCGATGCACGCGCCGTCCTTGCAAATCTGACCCTCCTCGCAGTTGGAGTCAAGCACGCAGGTCCCCGGAGCAAGGCATTTGCCGTCGGCACACAGACCGGACTCACAGTCCGAACTGAACACGCACTCCACCTCCTGCGTCGGATCGCAAACAGAGGTCTGACAAGGAATGCAACGGCCTTCCGTACAGATGTCCCCGTCCGAGCAGTCGCTGTTCGATTTGCATTCGGCCACATCAAGGCACACATAATCTATACACGAATAGCCGGGATTGCAATCCTTGTCGAAACGGCAGCTGCCGCCCGTGGCGTGGCACGCCCCCTCGTAATACGAAAAACCATCCTCACAGACGGGATCCGTCGGCGTCACAGGGGGATCCACTGGATCCGCAGGTTCCTCTGGCGGCACAGGATTCAAAACGCACACGCTGTTTACACACGAATACCCGTGCGAACAGTCCGAATTCCATACGCAATCCTTCGGTCTGGCCGTCCCCCCGGGATCCGAGGGCGTGGAACACTCACCACAGCTTCCACACGACCCACAGCTCCCACACGACCCACAGCTCCCACACGACCCGCCACACGGAGGCTCCCAAGGCTCCTCATAGTACCAATAATCATCCTCGTACCAGTAATCCTCGTAACAGCTGTCATCCCAGCCGCAGAAGCAACCGTTCATCGACAGGGCCAACAACACGGACGAAAGCGCCAGACAAATCTTCTTCATCGTAATCCCTCCTAAATCTCAAATACCAAAACAGGATACGCCCTTCAGCGCATCCCGTTCGTCACAACCATAGACTAAATTCAGCAATTCACGTGCCAATGTCGTCATTGCACACTGGCCGCCTGTCTTTATCCCAGAAGCTAAAGCAAAAATACTCCGGGACATCAAGTGCTTAAAGGATGAGACAAGAAGAGCGCGTTCGTTTTCAGTTTTCTTTCTTGGAGGGGGAAGTCTCCCCCTGCGCGTCTATTTCGCCCGTTGGGCTCAATACGCCGCGCCCCCCTCGGGTTTCCCCTGATTTTTCGTCGTCCTGCGGAAGTCGTTTGTCCAATTTTTTCTGCCCTGCCGTGTTCAAGACATCAGGCATGTTCTTCGTACGCGTTTCGGACGACCTCGCGATCGTCAAAATGGATCTTCGTCGTTCCGAGGATCTGGTAGTCCTCATGCCCTTTTCCGGCAATGAGGACGGAGTCCTGCGCGCGCGCCATCGCCAGCGCGCGATGGATGGCTTCCGTGCGATCAAGATACACCTCGTGGGGACAGTCTTTTGGAATGCCTTTTGTGATTTCATCGAGGATTTTCCCGGGATCCTCCGTTCTTGGATTGTCGCTCGTCACCACGATAAAGTCCGCATGTTTTGAGGCGATTTCGCCCATAACTCGCCGTTTTGAGGGATCCCTGTCCCCGCCGGCGCCAAAGACGACACCGAGCTTTCCAGACGCCCGGGTGCACTGACGGGCGGTGAGGAGCGCATTTTCGAGCGCCTCCGGCGTATGGGCAAAATCGACGATGACCAGGGGATCACGGTGGACGCATTCCATGCGTCCGGGAACCTGTCCTGCCTGAGGTATCGCCTGAACAAGACGTTCGGGCGGACATCCCACGGCCTGCAGTGCGGCCACGGCCGACGCCATGTTGGCCAGGTTGAACTCGCCGACGAGGGGAAATTCGACATCGTACGCGTGGCCGTCGAGCGTCATGTTCAGCCTCCACGTGTGGTTTGTCCATTCACGTCTGCCGATGCGGAGGTCTGCCGGTTGTCCTTTGATCGAAAACGTGCGGACTGCGCCACCCCATCTTGCGGGATCTGCATCTGACACATGCGCCATGACCTCGCGGTCGTCGGCATTGACGACCGCGACGGGCGATTTTCCGGCGTCATGGCTCAAGGCAAGGTGATGCCCGAAGAGACGCTGTTTGGCCCGGGCGTATGCCTCGCGAGTGTGGTGAAAATCGAGGTGATCCGTGCCGAGGTTTGTCCAGACGGCGGCGTCGAAGCACAGGCCGTCGATGCGTCCCTGCACGATGCCATGGCTGGACACTTCCATGGCCACGAGCTCGCACCCGGCCGCGGCCATGTCGTGCAGAAGCCGGTAGAGTTTCAGCGTGCCCGGCGTGGTGTTGAGGGAATTTTCCTCATACCCCGGGTATCGGTAGGAAATCGTCCCGATGACGCCCGTGCGCAGCCCGAGGCGGCGAGCCAGGGATTCGATGAGATACGTGGTGGTGGTCTTTCCGTTTGTCCCGGTGACGGCCACCAGTTTCATGGATCGCGGAGGTCTGCCATAGAAGGATTCGGCGATGTCCCGCAAGTGGAGGTGGGGGGCGAGTACGGGCCTGACGGGCACCCCAGGGGAAAGGTCAAAGGCGGGATCCGCATAAATTTCGGAGGCGCCGGCCTGGACGGCCTTTTGAGTCAGGTCCAGAGCCTGTGTCTGGGTCAGGGGGACGGCGCCCTGCCGCAAAACATAAATATCTCCGGGACGCACCTCGCGGGTATCGTCGACGATGCGTTGCGAAATCGAATGGCAAACGGAATCTGACATGATTTGTCCAAAGTGAGGGTGAAAAGAGAGGTCATTTTATTCAAAGGTGTCCGTGCGGGCGTGTCCCTTGTAAACCATCCGTTCTGAGGGAATAAAACTTTTGGGGTCTTTGTCGGCAGAGGTGGCCCTGGTGAATCCGGGGTGTGACGAGGGGGCGTTGCGGGGGTGTCCCCCGCCATGGCAGATGGCGCGGCGTATGGGCGCGGGGCGCAAGCGCCCGGGACCATAGCCGCGCGCGCCGGGCGTATCTGCCGTGAGGCAGAAAGCCCGCGCCCCATGTCGAAACGGATAACGGCGATTACGTGCTTGCCAATGCACCGGCAAAAATGGTAGTGGCGGCGCGCCTTTACGGCGCTTTTTTTGCGCGCCGGGCGCCATGAACGAAACAGAGGAAATACATGGAAAACACAGAATCCGTGGCGAAGACACACGATACGGCAGCTTCGCTCATCGTAGTTGGGTCGATTGCACTGGACACAGTGTCGACGCCGAGCGCGTCGGACCGAATTGGCCTTGGTGGATCGGCAACGTATTTTTCTGCGGCGGCGAGCCTTTTGTGTCGTCCGCAGATCATTGCCGTTCTTGGGGAGGATTTTGACCGAAGCCAGCTCAATTTTCTGGAGGAGCGCGGGGTCGATCTTTCGTCGGTGACGACAAAGCCCGGCAAGACCTTTCACTGGCAGGGATCGTACGGCGAGGATTTGGGCGAGGCGACGACGTTATGCACGGATTTGAACGTGTTTGCGGATTTTGAGCCGAGTCTGAATGCGTCGCAGCAGGATTGCGATTTTCTGTTTTTGGGCAACATCATTCCGCAGTTGCAGCTTGAGGTGGTCGAACAGTCGCGTGCCAAATTTGCGGTCGCGGACACGATGAATCTCTGGATTAATACGAAAAGAGAGGATTTGTTGCGCGTGCTTGGGCGGATTCAGATGCTCGTGCTCAACGAGGCGGAGGCTCAGCTTTTGAGTGGGGAGAAGGGGATTTTGGCGGCGGCGCGCAAGATTCAGTCTCTCGGACCGGGGACGGTCATCATCAAGCGCGGTGCGTTCGGTGCGTTCATGCTTCACGAGGATGAGCTTTTTTCGTGTCCGGCGTATCCGACGCCCAACATCGTCGATCCGACGGGATGCGGCGACACGTTTGCGGGCGGAGTGCTCGGGACGCTTGCGCGCCATGGAAAGGTCTGTGGGGACACGCTCCGCGAGGGGATCGTCGTGGGCACGGCTCTGGCCAGCTTTACCATTGAGGGATACAGTCTGGACGGGCTGAAACGTGCCGATATTCATGGGTTGAGGCAGCGCTATGCCACGCTCGAACAAATGACGCGATTCCGGGCGCTCGACATGTAGCGGGCACGGGCGAGCGTTTGGCGGTTTTTACATGGGAAAACGTTCTGGCGGAGTGTCTTTGGGGATGGGGATGTTTCCCCTTGATGCGGCGAATTTGCCCTCTCTGCGGTGCACGGGTCGGAACTTTTCTTCAGGGGTGTTGTGGAAGACGTGAGGAGAGGTAGAAATGTCCGTTAAAGAGCAAAAACTTGGGGAACTGTTGCTGAGAAGCCAGATTGTGACGAGCGCGCAGCTTGAGGCGGCGCGCAACGAGCAGCGCAAATCCGGCGGTCGGCTTTCCGGACAGCTGACCAAACTGGGCTATGTCCGCGAGCAGGACATGACGAACTTTCTGAGCCGTCAGTTCGGGGTTCCCTCGGTATATCTCGACGAAATCAAGGAAATCAGCCCGGAGATACTCAGACTCATCCCGAGGGACAAGGCGGTGAAGCACTGTTGCCTGCCCATCAACCGCGTGGCGCAGAATCTCGTCGTCGCCATGAGCGATCCCACCGACATGTTCGCCATCGACGATCTCAAGTTTATGACGGGCCTCAACATCGAGGTCGTCGTCTCTGACGAGCAGGCCATTCTCAAGGCAATCGACACATTTTACGGGGCGTCGAAGCAGGCCTCGTCCGGTGCATCCAGCCAGGCTTCCGCCGAGGATGACGGTTTTGGCACCACCTCGCTGGAGGATTTTGATCTCGACGATGTGGAGTATGGCGATGACGAGGAGGTCGTCAATGCCGTCGATCTTCAGAACATGGCGGAGGAGGCCCCGGTGGTTCGTCTTGTCAATGCCATTCTCATCGATGCCATCCGGAACAACGCCTCGGATATTCACATGGAGCCCTACGAAAAAAGCATGCGCGTGCGGTTTCGCATTGACGGCGTGTTGAAGGAAGTGATGAAGCCGCCTTTGAAGCTGCGCAACGCCATCGTCAGCCGTATCAAGATCATGTCGAATCTCGACATCGCCGAGCGTCGTCTTCCCCAGGACGGTCGTATCAAACTCAAGATGGGCGGAAACCGCGAGATGGACTTCCGTGTTTCGATTCTGCCGTGTCTTTTTGGCGAAAAAGTCGTCATGCGACTTCTCGACAAATCGAATCTCCAGCTCGACATGACAAAGCTTGGGTTTGAAGAAAAGGCGCTCCATGATTTCAAGGAGGCCATTCATCGTCCTTATGGCATGGTGCTCGTCACGGGGCCGACGGGGTCGGGAAAAACGACGACGCTGTATTCGGCCTTGAGCGAGCTCAACACGGTGACGGACAACATTTCGACGGCCGAGGATCCTGTCGAGTTCAACCTCATGGGGATCAACCAGGTTCAGATGCACGAAGCCATCGGGCTGAACTTTGCGGCGGCCCTCCGTTCGTTCCTGCGTCAGGATCCTGACATCATCATGGTCGGTGAGATCCGAGACTTCGAGACGGCGGAAATCGCCGTCAAATCGGCACTCACGGGCCACATGGTGCTCAGCACGCTGCATACCAACGATGCCCCCTCGACCATCAGCCGTCTTCTCAACATGGGTATTGAACCCTTCCTCGTCACGAGTTCCGTCAACCTCATCCTCGCCCAGCGACTTGCCAGAAAACTCTGCCCGTTCTGCAAAAAAGAGGTTCAGACCGATCCCGCCACGTTGAGAAACGCCCAGGTGCCGGAGGATCGCATCGCCGGGGCCAAAATTTATGAGCCCGGACCGGGGTGCGAAAAATGCAACAACGGCTTCAAAGGACGTATCGCACTTTATGAAGTCATGGTGTTCGGGGAAGAACTCCGTTCTGCCGTACTTCAGGGGTATTCGACGGCGGAACTCAAAGCCGAGGCCATTCGTCTGGGCATGCAGACCCTGCGCATGGCGGGGATAAACAAGGTTCTCGAAGGCGTGACCAGTCTCACGGAGGTTTGCCGAGTCACGGCTCCCGACTGACCTCTCTAAAAGCCGCATCAGCGGCTTTTTTTTTGTTTATTTTTTTGTTTATTTTCTTCGAGAAGGAGCAAATTGACGATGAAATATCATGCGCATACCCGCATTTTTGTGGCCGGTCATCGCGGACTGGTCGGTTCGGCCATCTGTCGTGCGCTTGAAAAGCGCGGCTTTGACAACCTCATCGTTCGTACATCGTCAGAACTCGATTTGACCGACGGGGCACGGGTCGAAGCGTTTTTCAGAACTGAAAAACCGGAACTCGTGATCCTTGCGGCCGCCAAGGTGGGCGGCATTCAGGCAAACTCGCTCTACCCTGCCGACTTCATCCTCAACAATATTGCGATTGAGTCGAATGTGATTCAGGCCGCCCTGAGGCATGGCTGTGACCGCCTGCTCTTTCTTGGATCGAGTTGCATCTATCCCAGGATGTGCCCGCAACCGATACGTGAGGAATATCTGTTGACCGCCCCTCTGGAATCGACCAACGAAGCGTATGCTCTGGCCAAGATTGCGGGCCTCAAGATGTGCGAGGCCATCAACCGTCAGCACGCAAAACATTACCTGGCCGTCATGCCGACGAACCTCTACGGCCCGGGGGACAATTACGATCTCGAGACCTCTCATGTCATTCCCGCGCTCATTCGCAAATTTCACGAGGCGAAGACGAACCGGGTTCCGCAGGTCGTTCTCTGGGGAACGGGGAATCCTAGGCGTGAGTTTCTCTATGTCGACGACATGGCGGACGCCTGCCTGTACCTCATGCTCGACACCGATACATGCGCGCTGACCAATATCGGTACGGGGATCGATCTGACCATTCGGGAAACGGCGGAACTCGTCGCGCAGACCGTGGGATATGAAGGGGAGATTGTATTCGATCACACACATCCGGACGGCACACCGCAAAAGCTTTTGGATGTATCAAGGCTGTCATCGTTGGGATGGAAGGCCCGGACTTCGCTCAGACATGGGCTCGAAATGACATACGCCGCTTTTCTCAAAGGCGAAGCCAGAATGTGACGTTCATGGGGCGATATCTATTCTGGATTGCATGTGTCCGGGCAAAACGTTCTGTTTCAATAAAATATACAAAAAGTGTTTTGTAGGATGGAACACAAACTGGTAGGAAACGGGCCAGTTCAGGGCGTCGGACGCCTTTTTTGTGGTAGGATTTCTACATGAAAATTCGCAATACAGCCGTGAGTCTTTGTTTTCTCATCACCGCCACCACTGCGTTTGCGCAGGAAGAACAGACGGCGTCCCCTGCTTATGCGCCGACTTCGCAAAATCATGGCTTTGCGTTTGCGCCATCGGATTCGTCTGCGATGTCCAATGTCTATGCAGACAGTTCGGCACGCCGAACGGGGGACTGGTTCTGGACGCTTTCCGACGCCACCATTTCCATGGGAGGCGTGACGGCCGTTGCATCCAATCCCGACTCGCCTGAAACGTGGTATCTCGGAGGACCAAATTTTCTGGCCGTGTCCCATGATTCGGGAAAAACTTATCAGACGACGCATCGTTTTCAGACCTTTCGATTTGCCGATACCAATCAGGAAAGCGTTTCGGAAGACGAGGCCCAGAAAGCCGAAAAGATTCGTCAGTATCTTCGGCAGGAGCTCGAATCCCAGTTTGAACTTTCGTTTATCGATTCGTTGCTCGAGGATGTTTCGGACGATGAACTGCTCGAAGCTCAGGATGTCAGCGAACTGAACGGTTTTGAAAACCTTGAACTCGATATCGATACGGATATGACGTCCATCGAACTGGATGAGGACGAACTGCCCGATTCCGTACGTCTGGCGGAGACGGATTCGTTGACCTCGCGTCTTGTCTCGATGATTGCCCGAGGGGCGGACATGAATTCCGCGGTCAAGTCGGCGGCGGCTTCACCTGCGGTCTGGCAAATCATCACGCGCGCCCAGAACATCTATGCCGTGACATCCGGGGCGATTTTCTATTCCAACAATCGCGGCGATTCGTGGAGCGAGCTTCTCATTCCGGCAGACGGCACCGCTTTTCTTTCCATGGAGGTTTCTTCGGATGGGCGCGCGTTGTTCATCGGAACGACTGACGGCGTGCTCTACTCCGGCGATGCCGGCATGACTTGGACCCATTCGGACGATTCCGTCGACGGTCCTATTGTGGACATTCATCTTGCGGGACAATTTCTTTGGGCCGTTTCCCCTTCCACACTCTATGTCTCTTCTGACGTGACACGGTCATGGACGCCTGTGTCGGCCCCCACGGTGGATGGAGAGCTTCTTCTCTCGATTTTGCCTGATTCTCAGGGCGGTTTTCTGGCTCTGACAAACCTCACCGTTTACTATTCGTCCGATTCGACCACTTGGAATGGCATCGCCGGCGATCTTTTTTACGACGAAAACATCCGGGCCATCTACTCCAGGGATCCTTCCCTGAAATCGTTTTTTGTACAAACCGACGCCCATCTTTATCAACATAAAGAACAGGTGTGGTACGATCTGTCCCGCGGCATTCAGACCGGCGAAATGGGAATGCTGTGCCTGACGGGCACGGAACAGTCCCACGCACTCATGGCTTCCCCGTCTGGATTGTGGATGGCCAGAGATGCTCAGAAAATCGAGGACTCCGCCGAATACAAAGAATTGGTTGAAAGATGGTCAAAAGAGCCCCGTGTTGAGGACATTATCGAAGCCGCGCTTGAAAGCCATTTCCTCGACGACTGGCTCGACAAACGTTGGGATCTGCGTTCGCGCCTCTCATGGCTGTTGCCCAAATTTACATTCGATTACCTCATGCGCAAGCAGCTCAACGACAAACATACTTATGCCAAATCCATAGAATCCGGAACCATTTCAAACAAGTGGGACTTCACACGCGAAACACGACACGAGTGGCAGGTCAAGGCGTTCTGGGAACTCAAAATCGACAACGCCTTTAAAAACGATCTGGCCACAGAAATGCGTTTTTCAAAACTCAAACAAAAGCGCTATGAACTCATCCAGGATGTCATCGCCAAATACCAAAAACGGCATACCCTGCAGATTTCAAACGCCACTTCTGTCTCCGCCAAAACTGTGGCTGAAAATGTACAATATATTTTGCAGATTCAAAAACTTGAGGCCGAACTCAACTACCTGTCCGGCGGATTCTTTTTGCCTGCGTTACAACATAGCGTCGGACAGAATATCCACTGAAAAAGCTCTGTCTTTTATAAAACGTTTTCTTCTTTCATCTCACATCCCTAAGACGTTTTTTCTTGTTTTTCACCCGGGAGTTCACCAATGAAACGATTCTTTTCTCTTTGTCTTGCGGCGGCTTTCCTTGTCGCGCCTGCGGCCGTCATGGCCCAATCCGCACAGGAGATCTTAAACCAGTTTAAAAATGAGCCCACCATCGAGGCCACCATGGACGCCGCAGTCCATTACGCGGGCCTCCAGGCCGATCGGTACGAAAGCATGTTCATGCGCGCCGGCGGTTCAAACGCCCTGCCCAAGATTCTCTCCTACGAACTCACATACAGAGATCAGGATCGCGACCGTCCTCAGATCGTCACCACATGGCCAACAGGCACGCCCTCCGACACCAACTTCACTTCCAAAAAAGTCACCGCTTACGAGGAAGACACCACTTACATGCAGCATAAATTCAAAGCCCAGTGGGATTTGAGCCGCGTCGTGTTTAACTCCGATCAGGTGCGTGCCGCATCCATGGCGTCCAGTGCCGCCAACAGTCGTGATCGCCTCCTCGACAAAGTCACAAAGGCATACTTCGGACGTCGTACCCTCCAGACCCAGTTGATCACCAATCCCCCCACCGACGTCGCCGAACAACTCAAATTAAACCTCAAAATCGAAGAGTTCACCGCCACGCTCAATGCGTTGACCGGTGGATGGTTTTCCAAAAATATCCGCTAGCCGTCTGAAACGCCATGCACGTAAATCCCTTTCAAGGACTCCTGTGCCTTGCGGCCATGTCGGTGGCGTGCAGTTCGAGTACGCCACCACAGAATGCACAGGATCAGCTCGCCGACCCTTCTTCTTCGGTTCACGTGCAGGCACCCGAACTCCCAGATCCGCCAGGCCCTCCGGGGCCTTTCCTCATTCGACTGCAGGATCTCTTTCCCACGCAAATCTTTGATTCGGCGGCAACGCCGACGCACATCGCAATGGCCATGCAGAGCGATGCACGCGACATGTCTTTGTGTCCCGTGACCGGTTTGCCCATTTGTTACCTCGGTAGCGCCGTCATTGCCTCACGTCAAAATCCTTCGACCGTCGCCCGTGTTCAGCTCTACGAGTCCGACACACAGTCCGGTTCCGCCATCGACGATGCCATCGCGACGGATTCGCGCTTTATTTTTGCCATTCGCGAGGGCATGTACGTCGGGGACTCCCCGGCCGCCTCTGTCGCCATCGTCAATCAAAATGCCCAGATAGAACATCGCATCGACATGGCCGGCGAAAACATCGAACTCTCACAGATCGCGCTGGCCTCTGATACTGACGACGCGTTTGTGGCCTGTTCGTCAAGAACACTCCGCGGCATCTCCAAATCATACGACATTCAGTGCGACCGCATCGAAGTCCGCACGGGCCGTCGTATTCCTGTTCACACGTTCAGACTTTCTTCTCCGGCCCGTGCCGTCGCACTCGCCACACTTCACGCACAGACCCTCGTCACATGGATTTCGCACGGACACGCCTTTGCCGCATGGCTCCATGCCCCACAGACCGTTGCCGATCTCGGCCCTGTCACGGCCATGCGTCCAAAACTCGCCGCCGGACTCGACGATGTCGCCGTGATGGTTCAAACCGACGATGCGTTCATCCGCGTCGAACGGTTTTCCCCTAATGAAGATATTTCTTCGAACCAAAGACCCTACCTACTGCTCAATGGGGTCCGATATCGTTCCATTCACGGGCCTGTCGCCGTCAGGCAGGGGTTCGTCATCGCATTTCGATACGACAATACCCAACAAATCGCCCTTATCGACAAAAACTTCAAAACCTGGCATATCGTAGAAAATCCCCTGTCATGGCGCCGGTTTGACGATGTCGGAACGATCGATATTTCTGAAGCACATGCCGGAAAATTTCTCTGGCAGACCGCCCAGTCCGCCCTCACCGATAACGAACCTGAGAAATTTGCCACCGCCAAAGATGCGACGTAAACACATTCCCGCCTGTTTGAACGGAGGGAATTTTTATGGCAAAAAAAGCATCATGGCGGCTTCCTGTCTGCGTTTTTTTGATCGTATTTACGGCGATTCTCGGATTTGTATTCGTACAGTCCTGGATCAAAGGCCGAATCCCGGAGCCCGCCCTGCTCGACATGCAGCT
>CAMCLY010000030.1 GCA_945875805.1 uncultured Myxococcales bacterium
CAAGAAATCGGTTCCGAACCAACTATAAAGCCACATTTTTGTGGGACAGCAGTGACTTGCAAGTAAAAGTGAAGGAACAAGAAAAATTGCTAATAAACCGATTCGTTTTCATGTTGAGAACATGCCAAAGGAAACATATATAATCATCCCAAGTGTATCATCAGAACGTAGAAAGTATATTTCTATGGGAGTTATGACCCCGGATATTATTGCGAGTAATCTAGTCCAAATAATACCCAATGCTTCTCACTACCACTTCGGCGTCCTTACAAGCAATGTTCACATGGCATGGATGCGAGCTGTGTGCGGGCGATTGGAAATGCGGTATCGTTACAGCAAAGATATTGTCTATAACAATTTCCCGTGGCCGGATCTGAGTGGGGAGTGGGGAGTGGGATGTATTTAAACGCCCCACTTCACGCTCAAAACCTTACTTCCCACTATGCGCGAATCACGCGCACCGCCCAAGCCATCCTGGATGCCCGTGCCCTCTATCCCGACAGCTCGCTTGCCGATCTTTACGACGAAGTGACGATGCCGTCGGAATTGAGAAAAGTGCATCAGGCGAACGGCTGCGCGGTGATGGAGGCTTATGGGTTTAAGCACGACATGAGCGAAGCTGAGATCGTGGCCGAGCTGTTCAAGCGTTATCAGGCGTTGGTCGAGGCGGAGAATAAGCAGTCAGAAATCAAAGGTTCTGATGGGAGGAAGTCCAAGAAACCCCGAAGTCCGCGTAAGAAAACGTCGACGACCGAGGAAGCGGTCGATTAGGAACGTGTTGGTAAGCCAAAACAAGGGGTGAAGATTCAAAAAAAGGCCCGCGCGTATGGCCGGAGGCCATAGCGCGGGCGGCGAGGCGTATCGGGCGGACGCCCGATAGCCGAGCGCCGGGAAGAATGCGGGGAGGATGGCGGTTTATAGTAAGGATTCGAGTTCGTGCGTCAGGATTTGCAAGCCGTGGTCTAGGCAGTCCGGTTCGGTGATGAGGCTCAGGATGCAGGCGGGTTGTTTTTCGCGGAAATCGAAGAAGGAGCCCGGGAAGACGCGCACGCCGCGTGAGGCCAGGTGGGCGCATATCGCCATGTCGTCGGCGCGGGCGGGGAGACGTAGGCAGGCCGACCATCCGCCTTGGACGCGATCGAGGCGCCACTGGACGTTGTCTTTTTGGGCGTAGGATTCGAGGGTGGCGAGGTTTTGTCGCAGGCGCGCGAGGCAGGGCTGGGCGAAATCGTCGCGATGGGAGAGGAAATAAGGCGTCATGCGCTGTACCCATCCCGAGACGCTGAGGGTGGAGTCGGTGATGAAGCTCATGCGTTGCATGGCTTCGTGGACGATGTTGGGGGCGCCGCCAAAGATGCCCCATCCGAGTTTGTGCTGTGGGAGTCCGCAGACTTTGGAGAGTCCGTTGAGGCTGACGATGAGGCCGTCGCGGGGGGAGGAGAAGTGGGCGGCGGCGGCTTTTGGCATGGCATCGCCGTCTTGTCGGAGGCAGTAGGTCGAGAAGACTTCGTCGACGATGAGGGCCATGGCGCGTTGGGCGCAGAACTCGACGAGAGCGGCCATTTCGTCGCGCGAGACGAGGTGTCCGGTGGGGTTGTTGGGGCTGACGAGGAGGAGGGCGCGCGTGTTGGGGGAGCATGTGCGTTCGAGGGCCCAGAGATCGACGGCCCAGATACCGGCGCAGTCCTGGAGTGGGACTTCGAGGAGGCTGACGCCTTCGAGGGCGGTGAGGCAGTCGAGGAGGGGATAGGTCGGCGTGCATGTCACGACGTTGTCGCCTGGGGCGCAGAGGAGTTTGAGCAATGCGCCGATGGCTTCGCTCGTCGAGGCGAAGAGCTGGATGCGCGCGGGATCGACGAGACCGTCGTACATTTCGGCGATGGCGCGTCGGGCGACGTCGAGTCCCTGTGAGGAGGCTTCGTAGGGGGCGTCGAGGGCGGCGCGCATGATGTCGGGGTCGGGGTGGATGGAGGGCAGGGAGGTCTGGGTGGGGTTGCTGCCGCTGAGATCCCAACCTTTTTGGCCGGTGGCTTTGTATTGGACCCATGCCTCGTGGCAGAGATTGGGTTCGAGATCATCGAGGGCCGGGGTTCGGCTGTGCTGAAAAAAGGTGTCGTCAGAGTGTTTCATGGGTCGTCAAATTTCGCGCATTTTTGGGCCATGCGTGCGGCCCGTCCGCCTTTTCCGGTGGCGTGGGCTGAGGCGATGGCGTTTGCAAGACTGAATCTCGGCGTGTCCTCGTGGGTTGGGACAAACGTGGCCGTGACCTGTGGGGTTTGTTGGAGTTCGCTGCGTTGCCGCGCAAAGATCGCAGGGTCGAACGGGGCGGGGGCGGAGGATTGCGCCTGTGCGGGGATCGGCTCTTCGCGTTTTGGCGTGTCGAGTTTGCCGAACAGGGTGTCGAGAGCCTGGACAAACCCGGCGCCGGGTTCGTGGTTGACCTGGATGTAGTGGAAGCGGGCGAGGCATCCTTTGGCGTGATCGAGTTCGTCGCCTTCGAGCATGTCGGTGAGGTAGGCGCCTTGTGAGATGGGAAATTTTTTTTCAATGCCGACGTGTTGTGCCAGGACATCGAGAACGACGCCGAGCGCGCGGATTTGCGAGTCGTAGAGTATCGGCTGGGAGACGATTTTCTTGCCGATGGAGGCTTTGGTGACGGGGCGGCGACGGCGCCAGTGGCGTTCGTCGGCATCGATTTGATAGAGTAGCATGAAGTTTTCGAGTTCGACGCCGACGCACTGCCGATTTTTGGGGTAATCCTGGGTTTCGGTGACAGGGCAGAAGGGGACCGCGCGGCATGGGTCGGCCCATTGGACGATGCAGGCGGTATCGTGTGGCCCTTTTGAACTGTCGATGCTGAAGTGGGCGCGCATTTTTGCAGCCCCGTTGAGCCGATCGCGCGTGAAGCGAGCGATTTCGGGCATCGAAAGGATACAGCAGAGGTCCGGGGTGACGGTGGGCGAGTTCTCTGGCGAGAACATGCGCGCGACGCGAACGCCTTCGACGGGGATTTCCTGACCGTTGATGATGAATCCACCGACGCCGCCGCGGGCGCGGGCTGCCATGTCGATCAGGGTGGAGGGGCCGAGACATCCGTCTTCGAGGAGTCCGTGTTCCTTCTGATAGTTCAGAACCCAGTCGACGAGCGCGTCTCCGTCGAGCTGCCATGCGGGGATTGCTTCCGGCATCAGGCCTCTCCAGAAGAGCTGCCTGGCTCTGAGATTGAACTGCATGGAAAGAAGGCGTTTTTCGGGGGTCAGCATATTTTTTCTCCCTCATGGGTGATCGCCCTGGAATGTCTGATTTCTGTGTGTGAGGGGGAAGTCTCCCCCTGAGCGGCTATGTGCTCGGGCCTTCGGCCCTGCGCGCATACGCCGCTACCCCCTCTTTGTGCGGCACGTCGAACAGCGTTTTCCAGAGGCATGGTTTGGGGTGAACCGAAGGTCGTCGTTATCTTTGCTGGAGCTGGCGACGGCAGGTGTCGCAGAGGTATGCCCCCACAAAAGGTTTTGGGTTGTGGGCGGGATCCTTCATTGGCATACCGCAGATGTCGCAGCGCTGCATGTTGCGCCGTTCCTCGACGAGCGAGACGAGTTCTTCGGCTCTGTCGCTTCCCGTGCGGCGGATGATGTCGAAGTAGTCGCCAAAGAATTGGCGGAGATTGAAGCTTTTGGGCAGAGGGATGTGTTTTTTTTCGGCCATGTCGTTTTCCTTTTTGCGCATGTTACAGGAGTTCAATTTCGACCGACGGGCTGTCCTCGCCGGTTTTTTCCGTGTGGTCTGGCGTGGCGGGGGTGGAGTCTCCGAGGCACTTCCGGACGAATGTGGCGATGTCGTCGCAGTCCTGTCGTGTGGACAGGCATGAGAGTGCGCCCTGAATGGCCTGGTGCCAGAGCGGTTCTACGATACGTGGCACCGCGAACGTCATGGGTATCATAGCACGTCGAATTTTTTCCGGACGATTTGCCTGGGTGGATAGGGTGATGATGAGGGCGACGGCCAGGGAAGCCTGGATTCGGAAGGGGGCTTTGGTGGCTTCCTGAAGGGCGTCCGTGGCGATATCGCAGGCGTCCTCTGGGTCACCGCAGGCCATGGCGAGCAGGCTCTGGGTGACGAGGACGGTACAGTGTCCGATTTGGTCGTCGATGGCATCGAAGTCGTTACGGGCGCGTTCGAGGGCCTGTACGCCCTGACGGAGCTGGCGTCTCAGGATGGCGATGGCGCCCAGGATGGCGTGGCACCATGCCCGTGCTCGCCGATTTTGGGGTCCGAAACAGGCGATGGCGGTGGTGACTTCGGATTCAGCGCGGTCGGCGAGTCCCTGGAGTGCGAAACGGGCGGCGCGCAGGGCGGCGACTGTGCCTTTGCACAGCGGAGGGAGGCGGTGTTCGCGTTCCGATTTTTCGGCTTTCTGGGCGACGCGTTCAAAAAACGTCCAGTCGTCGTGGAGGGCGTGCGCGATGAGCTGGAATACCTGGGCGTGTGCCGTTGCCACGAGGTCGCCGTGGCGTTGGATGGCGGAGGTGTCGCTGTCGAGCGTGGTGAGCTCTTTTGCCGAAGGGGTGTCGAGAAAACGCATCACATCGACGAGGAGCTGGACGTGGATGAGATCTGTCGTGGCGTGGTTTTTTGAAAAAGCCGCCATGGCGCGGCCGGCCATATCCATGGCGTCGGTGGGCTTTCCGCCCAGCCATAGGAGCTGGGCCAGCCTTGCGTGCACGGTGGCCATGTCGTAGACCATGCCGTGCGGGGTAAAGCGGGCGAGTGCGGCGTCCAGAAGCTGGCGTGCCCTTTGGGGCATTCCTTTGGCAAACGCGGCGTCGGCCAGCACGAAAGCCGTTCTTGCCGATTCGATTTCGTCGTTGCAGAGATCGAATCCGTGTCTCGCGAGGGCCGCCAGTTCGGTGGCGCGATCGTAGTTTTCGTGTCTCAGGCACTGACGGGCCATGAGACGCTGGATGTGGGCCAGAAGAATGGGCTGTGAAAACGCGTTGACCCATTGCCGAAGGCGCGTGCAGTACTGTTGAAAACTTTTGTCTCGTTCGAGAGCCAGGCTGGTTTCGGCGCCAAAGATGAGAATGGATGGCCAGTCCACGGCGTGGACCACGGCGTGGTTTCCCGGGCTTGTCAGGGCGGCACGGATCTCGTCGTAGATGGCGATCATCGTTTCGGTGCGATCGAAAGCCGTCTGGTAGCTGGGGGAGTGGGGGTCGTCCAGGGCTTGCTGTGCACTTTGCTGGCAAGCCTGAAGAAAGGCGGATTTTTCCTGTGCGTCGCGCCACATTTGGGCGATGCGCCAGCTTGTCTCCGAATCCGGTGAGGTCCAGGCTTCGGTGAGGGCGAGTGCGGCCTGTGCCTTGAGGGCTCTTCGTTTTCGCGACGTCAGGGAGGCCTGGCATATCTCGACGTAGGTGGGATCGGTGAAGGAGAGGAGGCTGTTTGAACTGGCCGCAGCCTGGCGTCGGGAGAAGATTCCCGATGCGTCGAGGGCGTTGGGGTGAAACTCGAGGATGCCGTGCATGACCCAGGCGGCCAAGGCTTCGCGCCAGCAGTCCGAAAGGGCGCGGTCGGCGTCCATCGACCAGAAGCACTCGGCTTCTTTGAGAGAGAACGCACATCCCAGGGCGGATGTGCGGTAGAGAATTTCCCGGTAAAACTCCGATTCCGATCCGTTGGCTTCGCTGCAGGATTTGATTTTTTGGTCGAATGCGTGATTGCGTGAGCGCATGCGGCTGACGTTGGACAGGTTGGAATTTCCGCTGGTCATGGGGGTGCCAGAGGCGGGGGCGGTGGCGTCGTTGAGGACGGTCTGGATGTTTTGGAGTACCGGGGAGGGCGGCCACGAGATTCCGGAATCCCCGGCGGCCTCAAACGCACGGATTTTGGCACCGATGTCGAGGACGCCGGGCGATTCGGTGTGCGTTTCGGAGGAGTGGCTGGCTTTGGACTTGAGTTTTTGGATGCGCGGGACGTCGGGCAGGGGCTCCATGGGGGCGCGTTCGTGGATGGGGGCGATGGCGTCGGCAAAATCGCGGGCGGAAAGAAACCGCGCCCATGGCGATTTGTCGAGAGCGGTATGGACGATTTTGTTGAGCGCGTCGCGGTCGGCGCGTGGACATGTGGCAAGACGGGGGCGCCAGTGGATGTCAGGGATGGGGGCGTTGAGATGCGCGCGCATCGTCTCCAGGGCGTTCGCGCCATGGAAGGGAATGTTTCCAGAGAGGGCTTCGTAGAGGAGGATGCCCACGGCATAAATGTCGGTACACGCGCCGACATAGTTTGTGTTGTGGAGAATCTGCTCTGGGGCGATGTATCCCGGGGTACCGAAATTGGTATTGCTCGGCGCGTGGGGGATGGATTCGACCGATTCGGGGAGGGCGGCCAGTCCGAAGTCGGCGAGTTTGACCCAGAGGTTTTCGTCGCGCATGGTGATGAGGACATTTTCGGCCTTGAGGTCTCGATGGATGAGTCCGCGAGCGTGCGCGTGATCCAGGGCCTGGAGGAGCTGGAGAATGATGTCGAGGGTCGCGCGAAGGGGGAGATCGCAGGTGTTGAGCCCGTGGAGGGAGTCTCCACGGACGAGTTCTGTGGAGAGGAAGATTTGTTCCGAATCGGTTGTGCCGAAGTCGTAAATTTCGACGACGTGGGGGTGGTGCATGAGGGAGATGGCACGAGCCTCGCGGTTAAAACACTGTCGCATGTCGAGGTCGGATGAGGTCTCCTTGTGAATGAGTTTGAGTGCGACCTCGCGTTCCAGGAGCTTGTCCCATGCGACATAGACCTTGCCCATCCCGCCCTGTCCGATGAGGTCGCGCAGCGCGTAGCGCTGAGAAAATATGGTGGAGTCTTTGTCGGGCATGGGGTGGGTGAATCAGAGGGTGTGCGAGTGGTGGACGGAGTTTTTGGGGATAAAAAATAAAAGAGGCGCGGCGTATCGGGGGCGGGAAGCCCCGATAGCCGCGCCATAAACGCGTATTGCGCCCATGGGGCGCAATAGCGTTTTGCGCCACAGCGTATGGCGCCAGAACGGCGCCATAGCGGGGCGTCACCAAAAAAGAAGAGATCGGGCTAGAACTGGAAGTATGGACCGACGGAGAGGTCAAAGTGGACGTTGAATTTGTCGGGGAAATGGAAGGGGATGGCGAGTTCGATGGCGAGTCCGACGTATTTGTGGAAGGACCATAGGAAACCGATTTCTGGGGCGATGTGGAAGGGGCCTTTGATGAGGTAGATGGCTTTGAAATCGTTGAATTTGCTACCGGTGAAGATGGTGGCGTTGGCGCCGCCCCATCCGAATTCGAGGCCGACATAGAGTCTGTATGGCTGGGATGCGATGGCCAGGTATCGGACGGTGGCCCCGACCATGAGGTTTCCGACGACTTCGCCGTCATCGATCATGCTTATGTTTCCAGTGTCTTTGGGGAGTTTTCGCCCTTTGCCGACGATGTTGATGAGCTGTCCGCGGACGTATGCGCCGAGCTGGAAGTTGGCGGGGAGGTTGAAGACGGCGGAGGCGCGCAGGTGGAGGGGCATGGTGGCCACGCCGGTGTCGACGCCGCTGTAGGCGGAGGCGGAGGTCACGGTGCTTCCGTTGAGGGTGGTGGGTATGGTGTAGGTTTCGCCTTCGACGATGCCCAGGCCGGTGCCGAGCATGACGGAGAGCTGGAACAGGGGGTCGCCGTACTGTGCAACGATTTCGTCGTGGGACAGGCCGACGCAGTTGCCGGTGAGGACGGTGGTGATGGGCTGGGATTCGGAGCCGGCGTTGGTGAGGGATTTTCCGGCCCGGTCGGTGGCCTCGATGTAGTAGCGGACGCGGTCGCCCTGGGTATTGAGGCCCGGGATGATGGCGCGCAGGGTGTCTGGGGCGTCCGAATCGGGCTTCATTTCGACGGCGTCGAAACCGGGCTGTTCGTCCTGGGCGTAGTGGAGCGTGACGCGGTAGACATCCGGATGCTGGGGGACGGTGGCGCTGATTTCGAGGGGGGCGCATCGGGGATGGGCGCTGGATGGGGCGTGTTCGATGACGGGCTTGACGCCGGCGATGGTGGCGATGGTCGTCTTTGGGGTTGTCGCGATGGCCTCGCGAGCACGCGCCATGATGGCCTCAAGTTCGGTGGTTCGGTAATCCTTGGGGATGGCGGCGTTTTCGTTGAGCGTCAGGGCCTTGAGGAAGGCGGAAAAGGCGCGTTCGTCGGCGATGGCTGGGGCGGAATCCTTGAACCGTCCGTAGCTGACGATGCCCTGTGCGACGTAAACGTTGGCCGCATTCTTGTCGGCCATGCCGAGGTTTTCGACGATCTGGGCGGCCTGCATGAGTTTGGCGTCGGCGGACTCGAGCTCCAGAAAATCATAATCCTCCATGGCTGATTTGCTCAGCTCGAATGCCTCTTCGAGAGAGCTCTGGGCCACGACTGTCTGCGGCGTGACGCAGAGAGCGGAGAGGGAGAGAAGCAAACCGGCGATCCAGGCGGTCCATCGGAAATGTGCGCGCATATTAACACCTCAACCACGATAAAAAGCCCTGTTTTCCAGAGTTGGAGAACAGGGCTGAAAGAACCCCATTTCGATGCAAGGACAAGGGCCAAACTGGCGCCGCATTTATACTCAAATGTGGCGCCTTGTGCGAGGCAAATCAGCGCTGTGTGATGCGCAATTCCACGCGTCGGTTGTTGGCGCGGCCTTCTGGGGTGTCGTTTGTGTCGATGGGTTTGTCGGGGCCGAATCCGGCCGAGGTCAGGCGGTTTTTGTCGATACCGCGCTTGATGAGTTCCTGCATGACGCTCTTGGCGCGGCCCTGAGACAGCTTGATGTTGCTCTTGTATTTACCCGAGCTGTCGGTGTGGCCTTCGATGGAGATGTGGATGGTGGGATTGTCTTTGAGGACGGACGCGATTTCGTCGAGGAGGGGTTCGCTCTTGGCCAGAACTTTTGTCTTGTTGGTGGCAAAGAAGAACTGTTCCTTGAGTTCGATCTGGGTGTCGGTGACGACGACGTATTTTCTGGGGGGCGGGCAACCGTTTTCTTCGACGACGCCTTTTTCAAACGGGCATTTGTCGGAGCCGACGCACTGCGTGAAGACGGATCCCAGGTTCCGTTCGGCCACCCACGGGTCGCAGACGCCGTCCTTGTCGCTGTCGGGATTGGGGCAGCCCTGGTATTCGGCAAGGCCTGCCACGTCCTCGCACAGATCCTTGTCTTTGCACTGTTTTTTGAATTTGTCCTGAAGATTGGAGGCCGAGACCCACTGGTCGCATATCCCGTCGCTGTCGCGGTCCGGATTGCTGCATCCCATATAGGCCAGCTCGCCGGGATCGTTCGGGCAGGCATCGATTCCCTGGCATGGGAATTCTTTCTGGAGGTTCATTTCTGCGACCCATGCGTCGCAGACGCCGTCCTTGTCGATGTCGGGATCTGGGCAGCCTTTGTATTCGCGTTTGCCCGGGGTATCCGGGCATTTGTCCTCGGAATCGATGATGCCGTCCTTGTCGCGGTCCTGGAGTTTGGGATCCT
Organism: uncultured Myxococcales bacterium; assembly: GCA_945875805.1. Lineage (GTDB taxonomy): Bacteria > Myxococcota_A > Bradymonadia > UBA4248 > UBA4248 > UBA4248. The sequence continues at coordinate 9,514 of CAMCLY010000030.1, forward strand.
GGCAGAGAATGTCGAGGCTTTTGGAATCCGCCTCCTTGATCATTTCGTCGGCGAACGTGATGTGTTCCTCGCCGCGGCGTCCGTTGCCGTCGCTCAGTTCCATTCTGCCGAATTCCTCATGCGCGCTGGCCAGCGCCAGTTCGCGGGGGGCACAGCGGTAGGCGCGATCGTGGATCTCATCAGCCTGTTTGTGAATCTGTTCCTGCTGGGCGGAGAGCTTGACGCCGTCCGCGCACCCCATGGCAAGCATCGCCGCGCCTGCAAGCACGATAAACGTCAGAGAACGGGGGGTTTTAAATTGGGTATGTTTCATAAGCCATCTCTTGTCTAAAGGTAAGCGCCTCTACACCCCTACTTCGTCAGAGGGGAATGCCACGGATTCGTTTGAGCTTTTTCTTCCGCCTCTTTGGCCATGGTGATGGCTTTCTGGGCGTAGTCCGAGCTGTACCCAAACTGAGAATAACCCCACAGTTCGTCCGCCTTGCGCAGATATTCTCGCGCGAGCGTGTACTCATAAGGCGCCAGTGTTTCCGCATTCGCGGCTTCCGCTTTCGCAAGCGCCTCTTCGGCATCAATCCTTTGGCTCGTCGACATGATGGGCCCGCAGCCGCTTAACAAGACAATCAGTAACAGCAAAGAGAACGCAATGACGCGCCGTTTTAGAATCATGTTTCGCTCCATAAGTTCACAAACAGAACTGGCAAAAACGCCTAAAAAAACGAAGATTACATAGCAAACGCAAAAATCAAAGTCAAACGCGCCTCCCGAATGTTCACGGTTCGGCTGCCTGCATGCGCATGTCCACCCCCGAGGTGAAGGGCACCAGCATCTCCGTGGCCGCGCGCTGATTTTCTTCGCTTGCCTCCCCGGGAAACCACGTCATGGCCGTCACCACGCGGAACAAATCCCCACGCGCCAGCACGCACGCGTAATACGTCTGGCTTGTCGCCCCGAACGCCGCCGTGACGACCGCCCCCGGCAGGCCGCCGCAAAAATCCGCCAGATCCAGCGCCCGGCTCTCCCCCTTCGTGCGGCCTCCCCAGCCCACCACCACCGATTCCGCATAAATCTTCGCAATCCCCCCAAGACTCTGCCCCATGAGCCCCGTCGCGATCCCCTCCGTCACCATCACGGAGGCCATGATTTCTTTGTCCTCACGTCCAAACACCCACGCCCTCGACGGAATCGTGCCCGCAAACGTCTGCATCTCACGCGGCATCCAGCCGCCCGCCCCGAACGTCACGCCCGCATATTTCTCCTGGCCAGACGCCTGCTCGCCCGTCAAAATCCCAAGACACGCCGTCAAAATCCCCAAAAATCGCGCCACCGGCCTCATTGCGTTTCCCTCATGCACTCAATATGTCCAGAAATCGGCCCGAAATTTTACTCCAGATTTCCACAAACTCCCTAATCATTTTGCTACTCTCGCTTCACCCTGTCCAAAATCCCCTGCCGCACGCCTGTTTTCTGCCGGGAGGGGGAAGTCTCCCCCTGAGCGGCTATGGGCTCGGGCCTGCGGCCCTGCGCGCATACGCCGCTACCCCCTCTTCTGCTCTTTACCCGGGGTCTCCCCTGGCGACACGGCCCCCGGAACGGGCTGGACGGACTCGCAAACCGCCCGGAGCAACACCCCCTCTCCCGTCCACACAAAAAAACCTAAACCGTTGCGAAGCGGGGCGTCCTGGCGTAGATGAACACCGCCTTTGACGGGGGTCTGTCGGGGGCCGTGTTTACTTTTGTCAAAATGGAACATCAAAAATGGTTGAAGCTCTGAAGAAATCGACGGTTGCGCGTCCGAAAGGACCCGTTTTTATCATCGTGCTGGACGGAATTGGCGAGGGTCGCAAGGACGACAGCGACGCCGTGTTCCTGGCCCGTACCCCGACGTTCGACATGCTCGACCGGGTGGCGCAGAAGACGTTTCTGTATGCCCACGGGACGCACGTCGGGATGCCGACGGACGCCGACATGGGGAACAGCGAGGTCGGGCACAACGCACTCGGGGCAGGGCGAGTTTTTGCCCAGGGGGCGCGGCTCGTCGAGGAGGCCGTGCATAGCGGCCGTCTGTTTGAATCCGACACGTGGAAGTGGATCGTCGAGCCGGCCGCCTCGGGGGCGACCCTGCATTTTATCGGTTTGCTGAGCGACGGCAACGTGCACTCGCACATCGATCACTTAATCGCCATGATTCGTCATGCGGATGCCCAGGGCGTCCGGTCGCTGTGCGTACACCCGCTGCTCGACGGACGCGACGTCGGGGCGACGACGGCGCTCGTCTATATCGACAAACTCGAGGCCGTGCTTGGCGAGATCAACGCCAGGGGCGAGAGGGACTACCGCATCGCCTCGGGCGGCGGGCGCATGATCACGACGATGGATCGCTATGAGGCCGATTGGAGCATCGTCGAACGCGGATGGAAAGCCCACGTGCTGGGCGAGGCCCGGGCGTTTTCGAGCGCACGGGAGGCCGTCGAGACGTTCCGAAACGAGGTCCCCGACATCTCGGACCAGAACCTTCCGGCCTTTGTGATTTCGCGTGACGGCAAGCCCGCGGGCACCATTCAGGACGGGGATTCCGTCGTGTTCTTTAACTTCCGTGGCGACCGTGCCATCGAGATTTCCCGCGCCTTCGACTGCGACGATTTCGACAAATTCGATCGCGTGCGCCGGCCGGCGGTCCGCTTCGCCGGCATGATGCAGTACGACGGTGACGCGCACATCCCCACGCGCTTCCTCGTCTCGCCGCCTGCCATTGACCGCACCATGGGCGAATACCTGTGCGCCACCGGCATGAGAACGCTTGCGGCCGCCGAAACCCAGAAGTTCGGCCATGTCACGTATTTCTGGAACGGCAACCGCTCGGGGTACTTTGATGAAAAACTCGAAAAATATCTCGAGGTCGAAAGCGATCGCGTCGAGTTTTCACAGCGGCCATGGATGAAATGTGCCGAAGTCACCGACGCCATCCTCCAGGAACTCGATGCGCAGCCCTACGATCTCGTCCGCGTCAACTACGCCAACGGCGACATGGTCGGGCACACCGGCGATCTCCACGCGACGATAGTCGCCGTCGAGGCGGTGAACATCGCCCTCAAACGGCTTCTCGACAAAGTCGCCGCCCTCGGCGGCGTGGCCATCATCACGGCGGACCACGGAAACGCAGACGAAATGTACCAGTACAATAAGAAAAAAGGCGACTTTGTCCGCGACGAAAACGGCGCGCCGGTACCGCTGACGAGCCACACGCTCAACCGCGTGCCCTGCTGGCTGTACGATCCGACGGGCACCATGCCGTGGAAACTCGACGACTCGGTGTCGCCCAAGCGGCTGTCCAACATCGCGGCGACGGCCATGAAACTCCTGGGACTCGTCCCCCCCGACGATTACGATCCCGCCCTGATCAAACTCTAAACTTTTTTGTATGGGGGACGCAGTCCCCCACGAGCCCCACGGGGTATGCGAAAGGGCCGCGCGGCAATGTCGCACGGCCCTTTCGCATACCCTCGCCTTGGCCTGCGGGCGTCTAGAATATGGAACGTTTCGCCGGGAATGCACCGCATTCGCGTCGTTTGGGGAATTTGTGACGCCCGCGCCTGGGGGGAAACTTGATCGAAGAGGGAATAATGGGTATAATTTTTCGCACGTTTGGAGGGGGGCTGGCATTGAATCTTTTGGAAATATTTGCAAAAGAAGAAAAAATGGCGAGCCTGGGCATTCGTGTGAGGCCTGAGGGCATTCCCCCCGTGACAGTCAGTCTAATCTGGCGCATGTCTGCGCCAAGGGTTGCATAAATCGGCGCGTGAAGCGCCTTTTTTTGGAGGTAGGACAGATGTTGAAGCGCAAGAGTTTTCTTTTTGCACTGTGTGCAATGGCGGCAGCCACCGGGTTTATGGGCTGTTCGGACGACAGCGGGAGCAGTTCCGGTGAGATTAAGCTGCATCCTTCGACCATTGGAGATCTTTACCCCGGCGGTTCGGCCTTGATTCAGGCTGAATATGATGCCCAGGTTTCGGCGAAATCCGGCGATGACACTTGCGTGAAGGCTGTCGCCGGTGAGTTGATCGGCTCCGTGACGGCCGTGACCCTGACCGCCGGAGATGACTCGCTGTGTGTGAATGCCAAAAATGCCGGTGATGTATGCTGCTCGACCAAGATCACGTTTTCGAGCGGCGGCACCAGTGTGGAAGTGCCCGTGAGAGTGGTCGCGGATGCCGTTGCCGAACCCGGCATCCCCTTCATCAAGGTCACGTCGGGCAACCCCGTGTCGATGCAGGCCAATTCCAGCACGACGGTTTCCGGCACCTACACCAAGGATGGCGAGAATATCGCCAATGCCGCCCTCACCGTAAAAAACGAAAATCCGGACTGCGTCACCGTCGATGCGCAGGCCATGGTCAACGCCGGCAAGTTTGACATCAATGTCACGGCTGGCACCATCACGGGTACGAGTTGCCAGTCCAAGATTACGATCAGCAATCCGAGCGAAGAGAGCGTCAAACCCGCCGTCGTTACCATCAACGTCACGGGCGGCGTCGTCACCGGTGACAATACGTTGGAATTTTATAATGAATCTGGCGCTTCCGGAAAAACATTGACCCTCGCGTTTAATGATGATCTTTCCAAAAAAGAGGTTTCGGTGCGCTATCTCAATTCGGTGGGATCGCCGATTGAAGCCGGTTCGGTGAGCTATGCCGTGTCCGGTGACGATGACTGCGTGAAGATCAACAAAGGCGCCTCGACCGACAAAGATGGCATTGCCGTCAATACCGTTCGTGCCATCAGCAATGCCGACCGCACAGAAGCCTGTCATGCCTCTGTTGCCATCAGCGCTGCAGGCGTCAAGGAGAATCTGACGATCGATGTCACGGTGCAGCCCATTTCCGAGTACAAACTTTCGGTGGTCGCCAACCTCGATTCCTACAAATCGTCGTCCGTGGGTGTCGTAAACTTTTCCTATCTCTCCGACTCCGATGAGACATGCGACGATCTCGTCAAAAAAATAGAGACCCTCACGAGCATCGCTGAAAATGGGGATTCATATAGTATCACGGCGATCAATCCCGAAGGTGATCCCCTGGCAAGCGTGGAATTTTCCGATAAAATTCCCGTCGGACATACGACGGTCGTGGCGGTGGCGCGCGCCAGTGATGAATCCGATGTCATTGCCTACGGATGCTATGACATCGAATACATGGAAGGTGCAGTCGAACTCGACATGGTCGCGTTGCCGACTCAACTCACGGGTGAATACAGCCTTGTGAGTAACTTTGATCTCACCAGTGGATTCCTAAAGTCGGATTCTAAGGAATTGCCCGCTGCCGAAAAGATGCTTGTCGGCGACTGGATTCAGTTCATCGTGGATTTCTGCAATGATCCAGTGCGTTCGTTGTACGATTTCTTGTGGGTCAATACGGTCAGTCGTCTTGACCAGGTCGCGAATACGGGCAATGGTACCGTAGATTCTATTATTAAAACGGTGGTAGGTATTGTGAATAATCCTGCGACAAAGGAACTTGCCTATGCCTATATCAAACCGATGATCGACGAGTACTTGACGTCGAAGGAAGCTGGGAAACGCAGTTGGTATGAGGCACTCACGCTCGTTTCGCCAGACGTGGCGGATTTGACGACCAATATGCAGCTGACCGGTACCATTGATATTTCTGAGGTCTCCGTGGATGGCGATGCCCATACTGTGAAGACAGGAGAGGAAAAATTCGAGAAGCTTCAATATCAGTGGAGCTATTATCCGCTTTCACAGTCCAAACCCAGCGGATGTGATGCAACGGCTTATGGTAAAACAGGGAAATGCCGCCGAACCATGTCACTCGGGTCCAACTCCATTACGGGAACCTGGTCGTCTGCTTCGCTCACTGAAGGCGCGGAGTCTTTCCTCACGATTGGTAACCATAAACTCGACTTCAAGTGGGCAAACATTCTGTTCGCAGCGGTCTTCGGTGAAATCTTGCCACAAGCCCTTGATTATTCTGTTTCGGAAAAGACCAATATCGATGAAGAACTGTATTTGCGAGCATTCTTGAATGCCATTGTCTTCGATCCCATCGCTGATTCCTATGTCAAGAAACTTGAAGGGGGCACGGATACAACTGAGGGTTGTGTAATCGTTACCGTTGAAACAGAAGATGGCAGCACGGAGAAATGCTGGCCGAAGCTGAGTGGAGCCACGGATCCCTGCCTCCGCTTTGTGGAAGCCATCGTCTATATGATTGGTGGAGAAAGTGTGCTTAAATGGAAGGACGTGGTCCCCACTGCGGCTACATTTGCATGTGATGGAATCGGGAGCTTTGGCGGTGTGAACGAGCTTGATGAATTGGTTCAGACTCAACTCTCCAAACTCCAGACCTCCGGAATGGACCTTTCGGCCAAAGATTGCCCCGTCTATGATTATCTCGACGATGCGGCCACGACCAAGTTCCAGAGAATGGGCCTGCCCGACGCCAACGCCTATACCGCCAACGAAATCTTCCAGGCGGGTTCCAAATACAAATCCACGCGTTGCGTCTATGACCTCAAGACTTCTGGAGAATCCCAGACGCCGTTCAAGGGTCTCTTCCATGCCACGCGTGTGAAGTAAAACTTGATCTTGCGCCCATGGGTGTGATCTCCTAAAAAAGCCCCGGCTCCGCCGGGGCTTTTTTTTGCGCCGGGTTCCATCCAAGAAGTGACCGTTCCAAAGAGGTCGGTTCGGGCGACTTCGGGTACAGGGCAGAAGAGGGGGTAGCGGCGTATGCGCACAGGGCCGCAGGCCCGAGCACATAGCCGCTCAGGGGGAGACTTCCCCCTCCCAGAAGAAGCCTGTGCACCGAAGTGCCATTGGGAACCGTGCGTGTTTATGGAACGCTTTTTCCACCGTCACAGGGACTGACCCGACCATGGATGCAATGGACAAACCGGAAAGATTTGAGCGCCTCCCCAAAGAGGAGGTGTTTGCGCGCGACGATATCCATATTTTTACGTATGTGCCCAACATGGCGGGGATTCGCGCCATCGAGTTCGGGGCGCTGTTCGTGTTTGTCATTGCCGTGCTCGTCTATCCGATGACGCATTTTGAGCCCAGGGCTTGGATGATCATGCCCATGATTCTCGTCCCGATAGGCATCGCACTCCTCGTGTTTGCGCAATACTGGCGCCGGTTTGTCCGTGACGCTTTCCTCGCCTATGACGACAAGAATTTTTACGTCGGCAGCGATCCGCGCCGCACCGTCGTCGTGCCATGGCACATCATGACGCTGAAGTCGACGGGGCTGTCCGACCCCAAGGCGGGCGCCAACCTGCGCATGACATGCGGGCAAGAGAGTGTGCGCGTGCGCCTCTTCACCAATGTCGTGTGCATTCCGCAGTTCGATGCGCTTTTGTATACAATTCTTGTTCATGTAAAAGAAAACGAATCGTCTGCGAAGACGTCGGCATCTGCCGATCACGCCAAGGCATAGGGGGGGGGAGAATGAATCCGCATCAGTCGTTGGAAGTGGAGGCGCGCGAGTCGGGGTATCGCGGCTGGATTCTCGGTGTCGACGAGGTCGGACGCGGTCCCCTGGCCGGGCCCGCCACGGTGGCGTGTGTCGCCTTTCCGTGCGAATGTGACGCCGAGTTTCCGCTTTTTGCCGAACTCGACGATTCCAAGAAGCTGACGGCTCGCCGGCGCGATCGGCTCGTGCCGCGCATTGAGGCGTCTTCGGCCGCATGGGCCCTGCTCGACGTCTCGCCGGAGAAAATCGACGAACTCAACATCCTGCATGCGTGTCTGTGGGGGATGAGACAGGTCGTCCGCGAGGTGGTCGGCAGGCTCGGCGGCGGCGAAATCCGGGTGTTTGTCGACGGAAACCAGCGGATCCCCGAGCTTGAGTGGGCGCAGACGCCATACGTCAAGGGCGATGCGCGCTCATGGTCGATTGCGGCCGCCTCGATTCTGGCCAAGGTTCACCGCGACGCCCTCATGGTCGAGTACGACGCCCTGTATCCCGGATACGGGTTTGCCTCCAACGTGGGTTATCCCACGGCGGCCCATCGTGCCGCCCTGCGCGAACTGGGGCCCACGCCCATTCATCGTCGCTCCTTTCACGTCAAATAGCCCGGAGAAATCATGGATTCCCGCGATCACGAACCCCAGTCCCGACAGGAGAATGAAGATATTGTGGCCGAACACGCGCAGTTGCGCGTCATGTTTGGACTCGACAAACCGCTGTCGCAACGCGGATGTCCCGTCGGGGAGAGCGCGCCGCGCGGCCCTGGTGCCCGTCCCTTCCTTGTCGTGGCCGTGGCCATCGCCGTTGTCGCCGCCTCCATCGCCGCCTGGCTCTGGTACGGCCGGTGTCTCGATCGCCAGGAAGAGGAACTCGCCATGGCCAAGATTCGGGAGCAGCGCGAAGCCGAGGAGGCGCGCCGGAACCGCATCGAATTTGGCAGTATCGCCTTCCTCGACTCCGTCCCCCCCCTCGTCGCCATCTCCATGGACGGACGTCCCCTTTATGCGCGTTCCAAAGACGGAAGCTACACCGAGCTGCGCGCCCGCGAATCCTCGTGGATCCATAATCTCCCGATTAAGGAAGACACGATTCTGCATTTCGGTTTTTCGGCCGAAGGGTTCAAACCCCTGACGCGATCCGTCGCCTATTACGACTGGCTTCCAAGCCGCACGCCCGGCGGTGCCGACCTCCAGAAAGCCTTCACCAAGGTCTATCTCGAGCCCGACGTCTCGCCGCGCATCCCGGACTGTGCACAGCTTCCCGAGCTAAATGGCGTCAGTCCCTGCGAATGGACCGTCCTGCGCGAAATCGGTTTTCGGACGCGTTACGCCGAAGCCCTTCCCGCCCTTTCTGCCGTCCTTCCCGCAGACGACAAATCCCGTCGCGCAAGACTCGCCCAGATCTTCAAAATCCATCCCGCACTGGCCGTATCGGCCCGCGGTTTTGATCCCGCCCAGCTCGATCAGCCGCGCCCTTATCCCCCCGCCGACGCCCCCGAAGCCACGCGAAACCTCCTCCGGCAGCTCGAGGCCAGCCCCTACGGACTCTACGGTTCCATCACCGTTCAGACCGACACACCGCAGACGCGCGTTTTCTTCATGAGCGAGCCTCTCATGGAATTCAAGGCATCCGGAAGCATGGTTCAGGTCCAGGTGCAGCCCGACGCCCCGTACACGTTCTCGACCTACGGACAGGGACGCCCCATCGACATCGCCGAACCCATGACCGTCCGCCTCGAGGCCCCCGGGCTTCCCGCCTATGTCGCCGAAATCTCGCCGCTTCAGTGGCATTGCCAGATTCCCGCCCTCGACGTCGTCCGCGAGGCGATAGCCCCCGTCTTTCCTGCCGACCTCGCTTCCCCCGATTTTCTCCACTATTTGTGCGATTATTCGCTGACCGTGTCCGTCCGTTTTGAAGAAATCCGGGCCCTCGAAGCCGAGCGTCAGAAGGCACTCCAGAATGCGTCCGAAAAATCTCAAGAAAACGAAATACCAACCAAATAATCGAATAATATTCGCGTTTTGGGTTTAATTTTGGGCCGTGGGCGCCGGCCTCCGGCCTGTCGCCCTTCGGCGCCGGCTATGGCCCTGTCGTGCCATACGCCGCCGGCCCGTGCTATGGCCCTGTCGCGCCATACGCACGGGCTTTATCGTTTTTCGTCGATCGCCTCCACGACCAGTTTGTCGTCCTGAACCTGGGTGATGCGCACCATTGTGCCCGTCATGAGAGGGGCGCTCTGCAGATGAATTGCTTCAAAGGTATGCGTTTCACCGTCCACCCCGACGCGCACCGCGCCGTCGCCAAGATTGCGCGGCGGAACGGTCTGGTGCACGATGCCCGTTTTGCCGATCAAGTCCGTCAGAACGACGGGACATACGGCGTCGCGGCCTTCGTATATCTGCCTCAACTTGTTGAACAGGCGGATGCAGGCCAGGGTTTCGACGGCTCCCGCAAATATTCCAAGGACAAGGCTTGCCCACGAGATTGCGGAAAGGCTGTACGCCAGAAGGGCCCCAAGGCTGGAGACGCACAAAAAGCAGAAAAGCCCGAATGGCGAGAACACGCCGATCTGGTTGCGGCGGACAGAAGAACGGCGGTTGCGCTTCAGCCATAAAATAATCCCCGTGGCAAAAAACAGCAGGCCCGACGTCAGACACGTCAGAAAAATGACACGGTCGATGCCGTCTTGCGAGAGAAACCAGTCAAACATACCGAGGCGTTCCTTACGAGGGGGATGGCGAGTCAGTTTGTCCGGGCATCCAGGGTTCTCCCGTCGTGACGGCGTTGGGAAAACGGAGGCGCATGAAATTCTGAATGACGGGCGGAAAATCGCGCATCGAACGGGCCGCGAGTGCCGCGAGTCCGGCCGGCGCGAGCGCCAGGTGTGCCTCGTGAGGCGTCTGGGTGATGAGGGCGCTGTCCCGCAATACCGCCGCGAGAATCGGGATTTCTGCCTCGTCCATGTAGCCCAGAAGTCCAAACGTCGACAGGGTGCGCCATTGTGCGTCCTCGGGGCGATCGGTGGTGTGTCCCGTCAGTGTCACGGCAAGGTCATGTGCCGTCATGGCGTATTTTTTCTGGTGCCCGCGGGCCAGGGTTGAGAGAAGCTTGAGGAGGACGATGTGAAGCGGTTCTGGGGGGAAAGGCCCCGGCGTGCCCTGAACGGGGCGGATGGGCATGGCCCCGCACAAATCGCAGTGGTGGCAACGGTGAATCTGGCGGGACTCCCGGCTTCCAAAATAATCCAGGATGAATTTTGTGCGGCAATTTTCTTCAAAGACATATTTGGTGAGATTTTGAAGCCGCATGGATGTCATTTTCTTTTGATCTCGGCTTTCGCTGGCGAGTTCACGGGCGAGGTTTTTGGGGCAAGGGGCGCGCCAGGTCCAGGATTCGTCGGGGCCGTATTCGAGGAGTTCGCGGGCGCGCAGTTTTCGGAGGGCGACCGAGAGTTTGCTCATGTCTTTTTTGCGCAGGTCGCGGCAGAGATCTTCCTCGGCGACGCGGCTTCCGGGTTGTGGAAGGTCGCTGTGCGACGCCTGGGCAAAGGCGTCGAGGATTCTGTGGTAGATATCGAGATCGGGCGAAGCGCTTTCGATGAAGTTCTGCTGAATTTTGACGTCGGCGTACGTATAGAGGAGGAGGCATTCGGCGGGGAGACGATCGCGTCCTGCGCGTCCTGATTCCTGAGTGTATGCCTCGACGCTGGCGCTGAGCGACAGGTGCAGGACATAGCGGATGTCGGGTTTGTCGACCCCCATGCCGAATGCCGTGGTGGCGATGAGACAGTGGAATTCGTTGCGCATGAACTGTTCCTGGACGCGGGTTCGCATCACAGCGGTGAGCTGTGCGTGGTAGATGCCCACCCTGATGCCGTGGTCTCGCAGATAGGCGCCGACTTCTTCGGCCTGTTTGATCGTCGAGGCATAGAGGATTCCCATGCCTGGGAATTTGCGTTCAAACCCGCACCGCTGCTGTATCCAGCTCTGGACAAACGTCCTGACAAATTCGAGTTTTTCTCGCGGGGTTTTGAAGGTTTTGACGGCGAACCTGAGGTTGAGTCGGTCAAAGCCGAGGATGTGCAGGTCTGGGGATTTGAGTTGCAGCTGCTGTACGATGTCGCGCTGGACGTCGGGGGCGGCGGTGGCGGTGAGGGCGATGGTCGTGGGGTAGTTCATGGCGGCGCGCAACGCGCCGATCCGGCGGTAGTCCGGTCTGAAATCGTGTCCCCACTGGCTGATGCAGTGGGCCTCGTCGACGGCCACCAGTCCGATTTTGGTGTGGGACAGGATGGCCTGAAACTGTGCATTTCTCATGCGTTCCGGGGCGACGAACAACATTTTGAGCTGACCGCGTCCGACATCGTCATAGACGCTTTGCTGTTCGGCATAGCTCATGGTGGAGTTGAGTCCGGCGGCCCGGACGCCCTTGCGGACGAGGGCGTCGACCTGATCTTTCATCAGGGCGATGAGTGGGGTGATGACCAGGGTCAATCCTGGAGTGACGACGCCTGGCAACTGGTAGCAGAGGCTTTTTCCGCTGCCCGTGGGCATGACGGCCAGGGTGTCATGGTGCATCATGACACTGCGCACGATGTCTTCCTGTCCCTGTCGAAATCCCGGGAGGCCGAATGTGTCTTTTAAGGTTTGCAGGACGGCATTCCAGGTGTGGATTTCAATCGACTCATCAGCCATGTCGTGTTGTGCCGTTTTTTTGCCTTCCTGAAGGTTTGTCCTGGTGAACCGTGCCGGGTCTGGGGAGATGGGGTCAGGAGTGGGTGCCGTCTGAATGAAAGTCGTCGAAGGTGTCGACGAGGGTTTCCTCGTCGTCTTCGTCAAAGAGTTCTTCGTCGTCCTCGTCCCCGAGGGCGGAGCGCAGTTTGTCGATACCGCTTCGCTCGACTTGTCGTATGCGTTCGCGAGTGAGGTTGAGGAGATTTCCGACGTCTTCGAGGGTGATGCCGCCGCGGTCGGCGACGTCGAGGGCGCAGGTTTCGGACATTTCCCAGACTTCGAGGTCGGGGAAGTTCATTTTGATGGAGCCGGACTGCGGGACGATGTCGAGGTAGAGGTGGTATTTGCACGAGACCCAAGGACATGGACGTGGGGCGGTGCGGCAGTCGCCGCGGGAGCGCGGTCGGAACTGTTCAAAAGCCTGAAAGATTTCCTGGGCTTCTTCGATTTTGTCGGCGGAGAGGAGTCGGACCTGGAGGGTTTTGGAGCGTCTCAGGCCGCGTCGCGCGCCGCGTCTTGCGGCGGAGGCTCGCACGGGACGATCGCCGGTGTCGGGGCTACACGTCACGGAATCGGGCTCGTTGGTGGGTTTGTGAGGTGCGCGCGGCGCGTTTGACTCGTCCGACATGAATTCACTCACTCGTGGCAGATGGCAAAAGTCCCGACACAGAGTGCAAATAAAAAATCGGGAATTGCCCATGAAATATCACACCCCATCCTGGGGAAACCGTTGGAGATGAGTTTTCGCGCAAACAGCCTGCGTCTGTCAAGTAGAGACGATAAAGTTGCGCGAGGTCTGGGATTGTGTTTGTGGTGCAGGGGGGGGGCGCGGCGCGTATTCCCGACGGGGGCGGGGATAGCGCCGCGCCGGGGGCGGATGGCCCTTGGGCCAA
>CAMCLY010000031.1 GCA_945875805.1 uncultured Myxococcales bacterium
GAATTGGACGATTTTTTCGTCGTCGCTTTGTTCGCTTTGGAATTGGACGATTTTTCCGCCGTCGATTTTGAGGTTTGGGATGCCTTTGCTTTTTGAGGTGATTTTTCGGAGCTTTGGGATTCCGTATTGGAAGGATTATCTTGAGAAACGGTTTCGGCTAGGGCAACTTGGGGAGGCGTGACAAAAAAGAAAAACGTCAGGACAGAAAACAGGGACAAAAAAGTGAGGCTTCGGCGTGGAAAGGGTGAGCGCGCGTTCGGTTTTTCTTGAGACATGAATTTAAAGGGGAACGAAGAATCGAGCATTTTACAATGCAAGAATAGCCAAACGATTTTGACAGGCGACATCGCCGGTCTGTTTGGCCAGAATCGCAAGGCGTTCCAGCAATGCGGTGTCTTCTTTGAATGAAATGAGGTCGCATTTCAACAGGCTTTCGATGGACTTCATGAGCGTTTGGGCAATTTGGGGATCGAGTGGGTCGAGTCTGTGGGATGCGTTGCTGTCGAGAAACACCTCGGTAATTGCATATAAAATGTCATGAATATCGTCTATTCTTGAGTTTAATTCGTTATTAATAATGTTTTGAGCAACATCATTGGCGTTAAGGAGGATGGCATGGGCGATGAGCGTTCCCGTCCAGTGGTGTTGTAGGGTGCGTTTTCGTGCCACCAGGTAATCGTTCCATGCGTCCTGGGGTTTGTGTTGGTAGAGGTCGAGGATGGCGCGCATGGCGTGGGGGGAGCTGGCATGTGGCCAGGCTTCGTCCATGCGCGCGATGAGTTGTTCTGCGCGATCGAGCGCGCCCCGATGGATAAAGAGCATGATGGCGTGCTGAAAAGCCTTTGGTGGCCACGGGGCGCGCTGTGCGGCCTGTACGAAGCGTTCGACAGCCATTGAGGGATCTTTGTCTTGCAGAGCCTGCATGGCCATGATGTCGTAGGCGTGATGGGAAGTTCCGTGTGTAAACTCCTGAGGCAGTGCGTCGATGTGTCCGTATTGTTGGAATGCCTGGGTGAGTTTGGACGTCACGCTCCACTGTCCGGAGGCAAATGCCTCACGGGCGAACTGGGTGGCCAATTCGGTATCGCCGGCTTCGAGGGCGCACACGGCGGAGTCGGCCAGGACTTGCGCGTGGTGAGGTGTGAGATGCAGCCGTGAAGCCTGGATACGGTGCCGGAGGTCTGGGGTTGAGGTCTGGTGGGCCACAAACGCGCGTTCCCAATAGTCTTGCAGGTTTGAGGTCAGGCGTGCGCCGAGTTCGAGTTCCTGGAAGGCTTCGTCATTTCTCCCGAGGCGCGCCAGGGCGGTAGCGCGCATGAGGTGAATATCGTCGGAGTCAGGTCGAACGATGTGGTCGAGCGCGTCGAGCGCGTCCTGGTGGAATTCGAGTGCGATGGCGTGGCGGGCGAGAAATTTCCAGAGGGAAACGGATGAGTGACGTTGTCCGATTTCGGCGCGGATGGCGTCAAAAATGGCCTCTTTTTTTGAGGCATCTTGTGCGGCCCCGCGCAGGGCCACGGCGATGGCCGTTTCGAGTTCGGCAGGGGTGGCGCGGCGCATCCATCGGGTGAGCGTGTCGACGGGCGCGATGTGTTCCCACGTCGGGGCTACTTCCGGGACAGTTCGTGGGAGGGCCGAGGTGATCGCGTCATAGAACACGGCATCGTGTCGTCCCATCAGGATGGCCATGGCCGACGAGATTTGTCGATCGCTGTCGGACATCTCCCGGAGATGTGCTTTCGCATAGTCGGCGGCTTCGTTTGGGGCGTCTGCCAGGGCCAGGTGCGAGATGACACGCGAGTGTTGGGAAGGAAGCACGGGGGATTGAACCAAAGCGGTCAGGGCTCCCGGCAGATCGTTTTTGGACAGGGCGCGCGTAAATCTGAGGTAGGGCGTGTTTTCGATTCCGAGGGCGTCGAGAATGGATTGGTCATTTTCTGTCGCCGTCAGGCAGGACGCCAGGGTTTCGTCGAACTGGACGCGCTGGCGCTGTGTCATTCGTGCACGAAGATCGCGCAGGGCCGGAATTCCGGCCTGGATTTGTTCCGGGCATGAGGTCAAAAAAGACGCCCAAGTGTCGGGCGATGTGCTCTGGCGCACGTAGGTAAACGCCTCGCACGGCATGTTTCTGGAGAAATTGAGCTGTGCCAGAACATCGGCCACGCGCGCGGCATAGCTCGGAACGTACTGAACATAATTTTCGAGCGCAAACCGGGTGGCCTCCAGCCCCCTGTATTCCATGTAATAAGGCAGGACGCTTAGGAGAGAGCTTATCGCCATTTCGTACTGACCGTTTTGTGCAAAAAGCTCTATGGCGTCAAAACTGTCGAGATAGGCGCCGCTTTGTCTGAGGGGTTCCATGACTTCGGCGATGGGGGAATCGACGGCGCGTTCAAGGCTTTGCGCAATTTGTCCGAGACTGCCGTACTCGAGGGCCATTTCGAGTTGTCGGCGTTTTATCGCGGTTTGATTCGGTGCCATGCTGGCCGCTTCGTGCATCCAGGCGATGGCCTGTTCAAAGTATCCCGATTTTTGGGCGACTTCGGCCAGTTCTTTCAGTTTATTTTCGTTCCACAGCGAGGTCTGCCGGAGTGCCTGAAGGTGTGAGGCCATGTCTTCGCGGTCGATTTGTCCCGCCATGAGGGCGAGTTTGATAAGCCTCAGACGATCGTTTTCGGGATGAGAGGCGGAGGCCTGCCAGGCTTTTTGTGCATAATAAAGGGCCCGCGAGGCGTC
Source organism: uncultured Myxococcales bacterium (assembly GCA_945875805.1). Lineage (GTDB taxonomy): Bacteria > Myxococcota_A > Bradymonadia > UBA4248 > UBA4248 > UBA4248. Next base: position 2,737 of record CAMCLY010000031.1, read on the forward strand.
GCCGATGGATTCAAATTCTTCGGAAATCCAACCGAGGCGGTGGGGAATGCCTTCGGCGGCGTCGAGGGTTGTCGCAAAGAGTTTCTGGGACGGGGCATGATCGGTGGCGCGGCGGGCCAGGGTCATTTCGGCATGGAGGGTGTCGCGTGCGTCGGGCTGAAGGGCTTGCAGCCACGTCAGGTGGCGGACGGCCTCGTCCCAGTCGCGGATTTGAATGGCCGTACGCGCAAGACGCAACCGGACTTCGGGGTCGCCGGGGGCCATGGCTTCGTATTCTTTGGCGTATTGTTGAACACGGGAGAGCGCGTTGTCGGACATGGCCAGGCCGACGAGCAGGGCGTATGCGTTATCGCGCGTTTCTTTTTGACGGAAAGCTTTTTCGAGAATCCCCTGACCAAGGTACAGGGCACGTTCGTGTGTCAGCATGTCCAGCATGGACGCAGTGCCCCTTTCCCCCTCGACGCGGTCGACCACTCGGCGTATCTCGTCGTCCTTTTCTCCAAGGCGAATGAGTGCGCGCGCATAATCCGTCATGTACGTCGGTTCCGCATGTTCCCTGTCGGCCCTTTCAAAATTGCGCACCGCCTCCGGGTAGGCGTTGAGTTTGACAAAGGCATACGCCGCGCGAACGGGATCCATCCTGGATTCGAGTGTCGTATAATCTCGAATGGCATCGCGTTTCATGCGATCCTGCTCGCGCGCATCGCGTGAACTCTGAAATCCGCGGAGTTCAAGTTCGGCCAGAAATTCCAGGGCCGGGGCCACGCCGTGTTGAACGGCATCGTCGAGCCATTCGATGGCAAGCGGAATCCCCCCGTGGCGTTCAATACGTTCACACACATATTGAACGGCGGCTTTGTCACCATTTTTGAGTTCTATATATTTATTGTAGTACTTTGTGGCTTTTTCAAATTCGCCATATTTGAGTTCCAGATCGCCCGATACTTTCCATGCGTTCGCCTCATTTGTATATTGTTGACGATAGGCTTCGGCATACATTTGAGCTTTTTCATACTGAGCATTGACAATCAAAAAAGATATAATGCGTTCGTAGATCCCGGCGTCATGTTGAGAGAGTTCCAGCGCGCGCGCCAATGTCTCATCCCCCAACACGATTTCTTTGTTCGTCTGATATAAATAGTTGGCAAGGACAAGATGGCCCTCCACGGCACGATCCCCATTCAGGACGGGGGCAAGACTTTTTCTAAACCACGGCTCCGCCACTGCACTGCGTTCAAACCACGCGGCGCGTTCAAACGGATCTATGGTCGCACGATATTGGCTCAACGCTTTGTCGAGTTCTTCATACTTTTGAAGATCTCCAAGAATGGATAGATATAAATCGACATCAGTATCTTCAAGATTTTGTGCGATGGGACGCAAGGTTTCGAGGGCCCCCGCATTGTCGAGCATTTTTCTCTGAAGACGGGCCACCGTCGTCCTTTGTTCCGCCGCGGGTGACGGATGACTGGCAATCCATTCGGTGGCCAGGTTGTCAAACGCAGCTCTACGTCTCGCCCCGGCATAGACTTCAAGTCTTCCCCTTGTCAGACCATCCTCGCTCGCCCCGCGCGCCTGCGCCGTCTCTCCGGCCTGCATGGCCAGCGTTGTATATCCGCGTTCCCGGCACCACTCAAAAAGCGTCGCCGCCTCCTGTCCGTCCGCGTTTTCAAGCCGTTCCGCCACCATTCGACGGACCGATTCGCCCTCGCCAGCACGGTGAAACATATCGCCCGCCTGCAACGCCACATCCAGGCGCGACACGCATTCCTCGCACGTTTCATAGGCGCGGTAAGCCGCCTCGCCATAATGGGCGTCCAAAAGCATGCCTATTTCACCAATCACGCGCTCGGGGCTGCGGTCCGCACGCGCAAACGCCTCCGAAAATACGCGATCCGAGGCCTCCAGCTCAAATACCTTGCGCAACGCAATTCCCTTGCGGACAAGGTTTTCCGGGCGATCCGACTGTTGCAACGCCTCGTTTTCCATCGCTCCGTCTCGCGCGGCACTCGCCACATCGGCAGCCGAAAGAATGCGTTTTTCGCGCGTTTCCTGCAAGATTGAAGTGTCGGAAATGTATTTTCTTAGCTTTTCGCGTGCCGCATCCGTATTCTGAAGTGCATACAGGCTTCGCGCAGCGGCCAGTTCGCATACATCCGGATCGGTCGAATTTTCTGCGGCCGCCAGCGCCTCCCGGTGTTTTCCTTTTCGTGCACTCGTGGCGACAAAACTCGCCGTGACAGCCTCGCCCTGTTCGGGATCCTCGCCCACCGAACGCAGCGCCACGAGACATCCGTACGCTTCGCCCTTGCCACCAAGTGCTTGGTACGCCTCGCGAAACGCCGCCAAATCCGACGCTTCCCAACGCTCGCTCTGCGTCGTTTCAAGCCCCGTCTCGCAGACCTCCCCCCAAGCCTTCTTCCCCGTATATGCCCGGCGCAAAAGCCGCTGGGAACGCATCGTCCCGCCGTCAAGCGAACTCGCAAATTCCGCCGATCGCACCGCCATGTCATACTTCCCTTCCGACATCGCCGTCGTCGCAATCAGTTGATATACCTCGGGATTTTTGGGTTCCTTGGCCAGAGCTGCCGCCGCATGACGCCGCGCCTCCTCGTAATCCCCCGATTTCTGTGCGCGCCAACCCGCGTCCAGACTCGAACATGCAGTCAAAAGACATGCACAAATTGCCAAAAAAATATGAATTTGCTTCGTTTGCATCGCGATTTTGCTTCGATTTATGGTTAAAATAAGAGGCCAGTTTTGAATGCGGATGGGGCGGGCGTTCTATGCCGCATGCGCGGCATACGAACGCCGCGGCCGGCTATGGGCCCGCGGCCCATACGCCGGCCCTCGTGCCGGGCAGAGGAACACCAGCATATAAACTATCGGGGGAGAACGTTCGGGTGTGCATCAACGGCGTTTCTTGAGTCTCTGATGGAGGACCAGATCCCTGGACGGCATGTTGGGCAGCAAATCATCGTCATATCCCACCTCGACATCCGTTTTGGCCCCAAGACCCTCAGTGCCCTTCGACAGAACGCGGATAAAAGATTCGATGCGATCCTCGCGTACATCGGCAAAATTTTCGGCAAACTGGACGAATTTGCCAATGTAGGGCGGTTTCAGACATGCGCGAATTTTAAAAAAACATCGAATCTGAATGTGTATGAAATCAAACAGACCTGGCGAATCGTCGATGGTCGGCGCAATCACCGGATGTTTTTCGGGTTGCGTGGCAACGGTCTGCCCATCGCTTGCCACCGGTGCGGGGGCGACTGACTGCGGCTTGGGCTGGCTTTCTGGCATCCCCGTGCTCTGCAATGCCTCGCCCGGGGCTTTTGGGGTTGATGAAGAGTCCGATCTGGATTCTTTTTTACGAATGGGTGAAGTTTTTTGCGCGGGACGTTCCTTCGGGGATGCAGGCGCCTCGGCCTGCAAAACCGCAGTGTGTTCGAGAAGTTCCGGGTATGAGGCAAGTTCGGCCTCGATTTGATCGGAAAGCCGCAGGCACAACGGACCGTCGAGCGGACGGGCGTTCATCGCCTCAAAGGTCTGTGCCAGAAGCGCACGGACGCGCTGACGCCATTCCCGCGGAAACGATGCGCCCTGTTCGCGCAAAACCTTGTTGAGGCGTTGCGCGTTTTTTTCGACCACATTGATGGACACGGCGAGTTCCTAGTCTTCAAAAATGGGTGTCCCGGTGACGACGCTCGCTTGAACGGATTCCTCGACGTTTCGATCGAGACGCGCGCCGTCAATGTCGGCGCCATGAAGCACCGAAGGCGTCAGGGGCGTCTGGGTGACACGGGCTCCCCCAAAATGCGCTTCGCACAGAGAGGCCCCCGTGAACGTGACACGGACGATTTGACTGTCGTATAACGCGCAACGGCGAAGATTCGTCTTCTGAAAATTCGTCTCGACGAGCGTCGCATTCCTAAATATTCCATCCGAAATGTCGGCTTCGCAAAATAGCGCGCGAGTCAGATCGGATTCCGAAAAATCGCATCTGTTGAGGCGTGTGTTCATAAAAAACGCATGTTCTGCATGAATGCCAGAAAAATTGGCTGGCGCATGCGCATACGTGTTGTTGAAATTGGTGTCGTGCAGTTGCGCGTTTGAAAAATCCGCCCCCGAAAGAACGGACATGGCAAACGTCGTCCCCACGGCATTGGACCCGTCAAAATGGGCTTCACACAAATCGGCTTCTTTGACGACAGCCCGGCTGATGTCGATATTTTTGAAGTTTGCACGTTTGCAGACCGAAAATGACAAATCCGCTTCGGTCATGGCGGCCCCTTCAAACTGGCTTTCGATCAGCGTGGCCTTGAACCAGTTGGATTTTTTGAACGTGCCTCCGCGTGCGCAAATCTCGCGAGCCGAGGCGCAGGCAAAGGAGGCAAAATTCCCGTTGGCCGCGCTCATGTCGGCGCCGTCGAGTTTTGTGTTCCGAAAGTCCGCACCGGAAATGTTGGCGCGAGCCAGCTTGGCCCCCGCAAGATTTGAACCGCTAAACCGAGTGCCACGCGCCGAAACCCCCTCCAGGCAGGCCCCCGTCAGCGAACATCCCTGAAGATCCGCCCCCGTGAGATCCGACTCGCGCATCTCCGCCCCGCTGAGCACGCTTTCGCGCAGGTTGGCGTATTTCAGCGACAGACCGTCCAGACGGCAGTTTGAAAGATTCGCATGCTCCAGATGCGCCCGCTCCAGACGTGCCTTGCGCAAGTCGAGGCCGCTCAAATCGATACCGCGCAAATCGAGACCGTTAGATACATCGCTCACGCCGGCAAATCCCACGAGAATCGCCCCCCATTCCCGCCCTTCCACAAGCGCTTCGATCACTTGCTGACGACGACGGGGACCTTCTTTAAACAACCAACGATGACTTGGATCCATGCTTCAACCCGCAAAATCGAGAAAAAAGATTTAGAACACTCCTATGCCGCTTCTATCATACCCGCGCCATTCCTTCAAAACCTTAATCATTGCCCGTTTTATGAAAGGCAAAGGCCCATCTCCCGGGGGGTTCTGGTTTTGGGGGCTTCGGCTATCGGTTCCCCTTTGGGGATCCGATACGCCTCGCAGGGCGCGCTATGGGCTCGCCCATACGCGCGCCCTCATGGTGAATGCTTCGGACATACTTAACGCGTGTCTTTTCCAAAGCATTCACCCTGATCGTGTTCAAAAAACAGCGTGGGCTGGTCTATGGCATGAGTGTAGGGGCGCACGTTTTGTCCGCCATTTGGGGGCCTTGATCCATGCCTTGAATAGAAAACAAAAACAAAAGAGCGCGGCGTATTGAGCCCTGGGGCGAAATAGCCGCGCGCGCGGGGCGTATGGCCGCGTAGCGGCATAGCCCGCGCCCAGAACGCTCCCCTGCAATCGAAACCCGGCATGGCTTGAAAAAAACGCCCCTTTCGGGGCGCTTTGTTCAGAAATGGCCGGGGCTATTTCTTTTTAATTTTTTGCTTTTTGACCGGCAGGAACAGGCAAATCGCTTCGACGATGGCCTTGGTGGCGAGATTGTCGCCTTCGCCCTTGAAGTTGCACATGCCGGGGATTTTCACCTGCCAGTAGTAGTAGTCGATAAAGGTCTGGGGAATGTGTTTGACGTAAATATCTCCGGATTGGATGCAATCCCGGACGATGCCCATGAAGATGCTCGCCATATCGGCGACCATCTTGACGAGATCGGTGATGCTCGTGAATGCGAATCCGAGGATTTTCAGGACGCCCTTGATAATGCTTTCGGGGTCACCCTTGAGGAAGAGCGCGCCGATTTCTCCGATTTTCTTCTGCTGTCCACGGGCATAATTGACCAGAGGCTGGAGGATTTTGTTGTACGGGAAGGACATGCCGTTGATCTTCTTTTCGAGGGAATCGACGACTTTGGCGACGATGGATTGCATCGTGGCGTTTTTGAAGAAGTCGTAGATGGCGAAGACCCAGCTTGGGAGGATGGAACGGAGCAGGTCGCCCGGATTCTGGAGGAGGGCCTTGATGGACTCGATGCCCTTCTTGATGTTGTTGAACCCGTTTTTGATTTTTTCGAGGGTGATTTCGCCCGTGAGGATTTTGATGGCGACATAGATGAGGGCGCCGGCGGGGCCGGTGGCGATGGCCGCGGAGACGATGCCGGAGATGAGCTTGACGGCTTCTGCGATGCTCTGGACAGCGGCAGCCACATTTTTGATGTGGTCCATGGGGCCCGCAGCCACGGCGTTGGGATCGTCACCAATCTTGTCACCGCCGGCCTGTTCGCCGACGGTTTTGGCATCGGGAAGTTGCGGCGCCATTTCTTTGGCCTCGGGTTGATTGGCGGCTTTGCCGTTGTAATCGCTGACCATGGCGTCGACCGTGGAGGTCGTGCTGTCCGTGGCGGTGTCCACCTTTTCTGAGGCGGCGGCGACGGGTGTTTTTTCGGCCTCTCCGGCTTCCTGCGTGCCCTTCTCGCCGAAGGTGAACTTTTTGCCCCAGCTGAATTTGAACAGCTCGCCCAGGTCGAAGTGCCATTTGGCAATGTCTTTGGAGAAATCGTTGCCAAAGAGGTTGGCGTAGAGCTGCGGCATGACATCGACGGAGAAGTTTCCGCTGACGTCGAGTCCGAGCCCGAGTTCGCCGGCGAGTCCTTCCTCGCCGCCGCTGAGCTTGCCGGTCATGGCGAGGTCGGTCGCCGCGGCGAAGGTGCCCACGCCCTTGAGGCGCAGGCCGGCGCTGAGTTGGGAGATACCCACGCCCACCTGTGCGTAAGGCGCAAGGGTGGCCTTGAGTTCGACGCCGGAACTGAGTTTCATGTCGGCGCTGAACTCGGGAATGCCCTTGGCGCTTCTGACCTTGTAATCTTTAATGGCGATGGTGGCGTTGAAGAGCACCGGCTTCATGTCGACGTTGAGGCCCAGGCCGATACCGGCTCCAAAGGTGAGCGGGACGGGGCCGGCCATGACGTTGGCGTCGACGGACATCTTCTTGCTGAACGACAGAAGGGAGCGGCCGGCAATGAGTTCGGCGTCGGTGACGTCGAGCTGACCGGAAATGATGGGCTCGTCCCAGTTTCCATTTTCGAACTTGAGACTGACTTTTCCGCCCAGCCAGTCGGTGATTTTGAAATCGACCTCGCCTTCGACGTCGAGTTTTTTGGCGGAGGAGTCGTAGTCGATGCCGACGTTGCCGTGGATTTTGTCTTCGTAAGCGGTGACGTCGAGACTGCCTTTGAACGCGATGGTATCTTCGGCGTCGCCCTTGCCTTTTTCCCATGAAAATTCGCTGCAGTCGCCGACGATGGTGACGGGGGCTTTTTCGTATTTGACGGAGGCCTGTCCCGTGATTTTTTCGAGGACGTTGTTGGTGATTTTGACGGAGGCCCCGAGGGAGGTCAGAGAGAGGCCCTTGGCGAGTTCAAATTCGCCGTCGAGAGAGGCCTTTCCTTCAAATTCCTCGACGGTGCCATTGGCCACGTCGATAGAGCTTTCGGCGGTGACGGTAATGGCGCCGCCATTTTCTTTTTCGGCGGTTTTGGGGCCCTTGATCTTGACGGTGAGCGCGCCGCGGATGGTATCCAGATTGTTGTCTTTGATGACGGCTTCGCCGTAAGAGCCTTCGCACAGTTCAAAGGTTTCGCCGTCTTCTGGGAGTGGGATGTTGCTCTTGAGGGTGATCTTTCCGGAGGCATTCAGCATGCCGTCGAGATATTCGCCGGTGACACATCCTGCAAAGAAGTCCTTGCCGTCCTTTTTGACGAGGAATCCGACAGAGCCTTTGATGCTTTCGATGGCGCTGTCCTTGATGGTGCATTCCATGGACGAGGCACCGTACTCGCTGTTTGCGGACAGATAGAAATCGATGCCGTCTTTGGTTTGTGCGCCGGTGAGCTGTTTGTCTCGGACGACGGTGGCGGTGACGGTTCCGTTGACTTCCTTGGTGTCGATGCAGTCGAATTCGCCTGCGCTCTTGAATGCGAGGTAGTCGCCTTTTTCGTCGGCCAGACTCAGATTGACGACGCCGGAAACGCTGTCGAGCTGGTTGTTTGTGACGAGGAGTTTGGCTTTGGATTCGCCGAGGAAGAGTTTTTCGCCACTCTTGTTCTGGCTCAACAATTTTCGGGCGATGGTGACTTCGCCTTCGGCGGAGAGCAGGGTGTTGGACGGGACGTCGTAGTCGAAGGTCAGATTGCCCGTGACGTTGAGGGCGGTGTTGTCTTCACCTTCCTGGGCGGAGGCGCCGCCAGATTCGCGCAGGAAGAGGCCGCTTGAACCCGACAGTTTGGTGATGTCGTTATTGGCGATGCTGGCCTGAATTTCGGCGGCGTTGCCCTTGCCGACATTGGTGAGGCCGAACTCGTATGTTTTGCCGCCATTGTGAGAGACTTTGCCCAGCACGGTTTCGTCGACGCAGGCCAGTTTGACATCGCCGTTGAACCCGGCATCGCGTGAGTATTTGAGTCCGGATTCGCTCGAAAGGGCGAGTTTGAGCGGTTTGTCCTGAGCGATGTTGAGGGTGATTTCCAGGGTGCCTTTGAAGGTGGCATCGACGAGGCCCTGGTTGTCAAAGTTGGCCTCGACGGTGCAGTCATCCTTGGATGCCACGGAGAGCTTGTCGGAGAGTTCCGTATTGAGGGCGGCCTTGCTGTTGACGCTGAGGCTGTTGATGTTGCCGGTGTCGACGTCGAGATCGAGCTTGGCTATGCCATCCGTGAAATCAACTTTTGCGTTCCCCTTGGTTTTGTTGAGTTCGGCGCTGGCCTCAAAACCGGCGGTGCCGCCGAGTTTTTTGAGTTTGCTCTGTTCCATGTGCGCCGTGAGTCCGGTGCCTTTCTTTTTGAGGGTGAACGAGGCGGAGGCGCCATTCTCGGCGCTGCCGGTGCCCGCCGCAAACTTGATGTCCTTGGTCGGGGATACGCCGATGTCGCCGCTGAACTCGTTGCTTGCCGGTTTGTAGACGAGGTTTTTGCCGGTGAGCTTGGCGGCAAATCCGTTGGGGAGGTATTGGTTGGCGCCTTTTTCGAGCTCATATTTGAGCAGGAAGTCGCCCGAGATTTCCTCGAGCTGGTTGTCGCTGACCTTGAGTCCGAACCCGGACTTGGCAAGAAGGGTGATTTTGTCGAACTTGTCGATGGAATCGAGGACGGTGTCCTTGGACGTTTTGACTGAAATTTCGCCTTCGGCGGTCATTTCCGGGCTTTGGATGTTGGTCAGTTCGAGGCTTGAATTGCCCTTGAAGGCGATGCGTTCCTGACTTTTGAAAATGCCCGTGTCGCCCGTGAATCCTGCCTGGACGGTGATGGATTGCACGAGACTGTTTTCGATGGTGGCCTCGATACCGGCGCCTTTGTCGAACGCAATTTTCGTGTCTTTGCCTTCACCGAGCGATTTTCCGAGGATGACGGTGGCGCCGTTTTGGGCAGAGATGGAGGCTTTTGGCGCATTGAGTGCGAGCGTTTCCAGGTCGATGCTGGCGTCTTTGGATTCGAGGCGGAATTTTTCTTTTCCTTTTTCGAATGCGCTGTTGACCACGGTGAGATCGGCGACGGCATCGATGTCCATGCCTGTGATTTCGTTTTCGGCGATGTCAAAATTGATGCCGCACTGCTGATTGCCGAGGAGCACGATCTTGTTGCCTGCACCGTCTGTGTAAAGATCGTAGTTTTCGGTCAGTTTGTTGAACGATTTGCCCGAGAATTTTTCGTTGGGCACGTCGAGGGTAAAGTTGGACAGGGCGCCTTCGACCTTGAGGTTGTCCTTTTTGAGGGGGATGTCGACGATATAGGTGACGGTGCCGGAAAGCGTTTCGATTTTTGAACTGGCGATGGTGGCATTCACCACGGTTTCGCGCTGACGGCGTTCGGCAGGAATCGAGACGGTGATGAATGAGTTTTTATACACGATGTCCGATTCGAGTTTGACGGAAGCCTTTCCATCGAAATTCCCCGTGTTGATGTCAAACACGCAGGCATTGAGTTCGCCGTTGAACATGAGCGGCCCGGCTGCGGCATTTTTGTCGCCGCCTTTTTGACCGCCGTCTGTGCTTTGGGCTTCCTGTCCGTCCTGTCCTGCGCCGCCGACGTGGCCGTACTGGTATTTTCCGTTGAACTTGATGGGATCCATGACGCCGTTGCGAATGGCGAGTTCGGCCGTGCAACCGGAGAGGAGTTCGAGCTTGGACTGACCGACGCGGTAGTCGGCGGTGAGGGTGAAGAGTCCGGATCCGGAGACGTCTTCCGGGGTCATGGATGCGTTGAACTCGCAGGTGGCGATTTCGCTGCCCTTGCCGCCTTCGGTCTGTCCTTCGATGAGGGCGAGGATGCCGTTGGCCTGGATGGCGTTGCCGTCATAGGACAGCTGGATGCCGTTTTCGTCTTTTGTTTTGAGCGACGGGGCGTCGATGGAGAGCGTGCCTTCGGCGGATTCAAGCCCTGAGGTGGACGAGAATTTCGCCGAGAACGTGTTGATCTTGAGTTCCTTGCTGAGGGTGATGTCCTGGGAGGAGACTTCGCCGGAGAAGTTGCCGTTGGCATCGACGACGACGTTGTCGAGGGTGACGTCGAAGGGCTGTTTCCCGAGACTTACGTGGAAGGTTCCGGTAAATCCGGCCTCTTTGAATCCACTTTCGTCGATATCGACATTTCCGGTAAAATCTGCGGTCAGATAGGGGCGATTGGGAAGGAGTTTGACGCCTTCGCCGGCGGCGGTCACGGTTCCTGAACTGATGACATTCTGATCGAAGATGACGTTGCCGGTGGCTTCGACGAGGCCGCCCAGCATGGCGTGTGCGGTACAGTCGGCATGGAGCAGGCTGTCTTCGGAATAGGAGGCCTCGTTGATGGTGAGCTGTACGGTGGAGGGGGAACCGCCTTTATCCCCCTTGTCACCGGCGGCCTGGGTTTGTGCGCCTTCGGCCTGTCCGCCCGCAGAAATTTCGTGGGTTTTGAAATTGATGGCCTTGGTGAGATTGGCGCTGAACTGGTTGTCGGCATAGGTGACTTCGAGATCCACAGTGTCGGCGGGATCGGCCAGGATGCCAAGGTTTCCGACGCTCAAGTCGCCGCGAATGCCGGAGAGGTTCTCTCCGGAGGTCTTGAGTTCGACGTTGCCGCTGAACGTCATAGGACCGCTTTGTGCGGCGCCCTGGGCTGCAGCTTGCTTTGCCCCGGCGGAAGCGCCTTTGGCAGCCGTGCCTGTGGAAAGCGAAAGGTTGCCGTCAAAGTCGGTGGTGGAGCCGTCGGAGGTCACTTTACCGGATCCGTCGGCGGCAATGGTGTTGAAGAGTTTGCCTGTTCCGGAGAGCGTGCCCTGGAGTTTGGTGTCTTCGGCGGAGGTGGCGAGGGAGAAGGAGGCTTTGACGCCTTCGCCTAGGCCTGGGATTTTGATGTCGGCGGCGCTGATGTTGCCGGAGGGGGTGAAGGCTTCGGTCTGCGGGTTGCGCGTCAGAGTGATGTCGGCGGCGCTTTCGGCGATGTAGGGCATGTTGAGGTTGCCGTGGACCGTGACTTTGTTGACCTTGAGTTCGGAGTTGTAAGAGACATTGCCTGAAATGTTTTTCAGGACTGGGATGGGCAGATCCGAGCTTGACAGGGTGGCCTGTCCGTCGCCGAGTCGGACAGTTGTGTTTTTGAGGCCAAGGGCTGGAACGTTGAGTTTGAACTCTTTTTCCTGTTCTTTGGCGTTGTCCTTACCATTGGTGGCTCCCTCTGATGAACTCGTGTGGGTTGAGGACTTGAGGGATTTTTTGAGGGTGTCGGCGGCGAGTCGTGCGCGCTGGGCCTTGATTTTGGCGCGCGAAACGACTTCGTTGTGAAGACTGCGCAGCTTTGTTTTGCCCAGTACTTTGCCAAGCTGCTGCATGACGCGTGCGTACATATACGGACGGTCGCTGTAGAGCGCCATGAGATCGGACGCGATGTCGCCTGACTGACGCAACTTGGACAGAAGTTCCCGGTTCACCGTCTCGCCCGTGGCACGGACGGCGGTTTCCTTGATGCCGGAGAGCCCTGATTTTAGGCTGCGATGCTCAAGTTCAAAACCTGACATGATTTCCTCCAGTTCGGAAAAATGAAATAAAAAATCTCCCCTTTTCGGGAAGCGCAAACCAACTATAAATAAGCAAAATTCGTTCCTCTGGACATGTTTATTTGATGGACATTTGGCCGTCAGAACGGGCGATTCTGGACAGTTCCGTCTGTGGAGGTCAGACATGAGGCATTCGCAGGCTGAAGCGCGCGGCGTATGCGTGAAAACGCATAGCCGCGCGCCCGGCGGGCGTATCCGGCCCAGGGCCGGATAGCCCGCAAAGGGCAGGGCGTATGGCCGTGAGGCCATAGCCCGGCCTGCCCAGTCATGAATCTGGGGTCGTTTGACCCCAGTCATGGGGCCACTTTTGCCTTTGCATATTTTGAGATTTCATGGCGGAAGATCTGTGATAGGCACGCGCCACGGGGTTGCCCGCGTACAAGGATTTTTAGTTACAAGGATTTTCTGTGATGAAATCGAAAATTCAGTGGCTCCTCAAGGGGATGGCCATGGGCTGTGTGGATATAGTCCCTGGCGTCAGTGGGAGCACAGTCGCCGTTTTGCTTGGATTTTATGGGCGATTCATTGGAGCCCTTAGGAATATCGACGGGGCGCTGATTGGGGCGTTGCTGGGGCCGTTTCGGACGAGGTTTTCGGCCGAATCGCGCGGGCGCTGCGCCGAGGCATGGCGTCGGGCGGACATGCCGTGGCTGTGCAATCTTTTGCTCGGGCTTTTGCTGGCGTTCTGCATCGCGAGTTTTGTGATTCCCGCGCTCATGGAGCGATTTCCGGAGACGATGCGGGGGTTGTTTTTTGGGCTTGTGCTTGGTTCGATTGCCACGCCGGTGCGGGATATGGGCGCGCGTTCTGCGCTGAGATATGCGTTTGTGACGGTCATTTTTGCGTTGGCCTTCTTTGTGATTCTCGGGCTTCAGGTCGAACCACCGACCTCCCTCGTCACCGCGACCGCGGATGGCTCGCAGTCCCTGGCCGATTTATGCCGTCATGCGCCGTGTTTTTTGCCACCCGGCGAGGTTTTGTCACTCCCGCAGAACGCTTCGATACACCATTTGTCTCCGGATGTGATGCTTCCTGCGGGGACGACGGTCACGTTGGTCGCTCCGAACTTGATTTATTGCTTTGCGGCCGGTTTTTGCGGGATCTGCGCGATGCTTTTGCCCGGCATTTCGGGCAGTTTCATGTTGCTCGTGCTTGGGTGCTATTATTTTGTTCTCAATACGGCCAAAGCCCTCATCCACGGCTTGGTTCATGGCGAATTGCTGACGTCAAGTCTTGTGTGTATTGGACTTTTTGCGGTGGGCGGACTTTTGGGGATTGCCCTGTTTTCACGGGTGGTTGCCTTCCTGCTCCGGCGTTTCAAAAACGCGACGCTTGCCGCCATTGTCGGGATTCTTCTCGGATGCCTGCGTGCGGTCTGGCCGTTCAAAATGACCACCCCGGAGGGTACGCTCAACGCATGGCCCACCCTCGACGCCTATCCCGCCTTTATGGCCATGGCGGCAGGCCTCGGTATCGTCGCCCTGGCCCTCTGGGCCCAGACTAGGAAAAAGAAAAATTAGTTTTTTTGTGGGGGGACCAGTCCCCCCACACCCCCCGGGATGCGCGAAAGGGTCACGCGGCAAAGCCGCGTGACCCTTTCGCGCATCCCATGAGGTGGAGAGCCTTGGTGGGTTGGCAGTTCGTGAATTTTTTTGTGAGTTTTGAGGTTTTGGTTTTTGGCTTTTTTTTTGATTGTATGATTTGTGTTATTAGAAATTTTATTTGCTTTTTTGTTTCTTGCATAAGATTTTTGTGAAACATGGTTGGGATGAATGAGCGATGCGGATTTGGCGGATTTGGAGGTGCACATTTTATAAGATTTGGAGGTGCATTTTATAAGTAGAGGACAAATGAGTGTTGATAAAATCGAAGTTATCATGCAGGATGAGGGCGGGGCAGTAGAAATGGGGGTTGGAGTGTCAGTGATGTCGATGGCGGAATCAAAAAAGGAATCGCTTAAACGATGGAAAGTTTTTGCGAAAGTGCTGTTGCATTTTGGAAATGTGATAATGTTTTTTTTGCTGTTGGTTGCATTGCCTGGGCTTTTGGACGGTTTGGCCGGGGGATGGGGGATATTTTATGCGTTATATGCAGGCTTGGGAATAGTCTGTGATTTGCAGTTTTTGTTAATAGCCATGCTCATCTGGAACCGAGCGGAAATCAAAGAGAACATGCTGGAGCAGAGGTCGGAATCAGAAGCCGCATGTGCTGGACAAGCATCACGAACCCATGTGAATTCGGTTTTTTGGAACAGTGTGGTCTGAAATAGATTCCCCTTAGAAGGATTGATGTATGGGCAGAGCAAAAACTGAGCGTTCCGCGATGGCGATGGACAAAGAACAATACGAAACAGAAATAAGGATATTCAGAGAAAGAGTCCAAAGCGCAAAAAGTCATGTTAATTTTCATGAAGAATCAAAAAAAAGAGGAGCTTGAAAAAGATGCTAGCGAATCCGTACCGTCTTGTGACTGATTGTAGGTTCGGACGCCCGTGAACGAGCATTGCCAGGGGATTGTCCGAAGGTTGTTTTCTGGATTGAGATACTTTTTGAGTGAAAGGAAAATTATGAGTAACGCCAAGATGCCCAATTCCACGATGTCGATGGAAGCAAAAGAACAATATGGATCAGATATAAGGAAACTCAGACGTAGGAAAGTGTTTGCACAGGTGATGATTGCCATAGGTTTTGTATTTTTTGCGTTATTGTTGTTTATGTGTTTGAGTATATATATTGATCATATAACATCGAAATATCATGGCGATGGTACTGTTGCGGTGGGTGCGGTCAGTGTTTTTGCAGGAATATGCTCGCTCATCATCTTGCAGGGCATGTCGATCCCCATGCTGATTTGGCGCAATGCGGATATCAAAGAAGATTGGATGCGCATGAACGGATTTGAGGACAATGAGGGAAATTCTGAAGCGGGTCTGAATGAGAAGCCTAGCGTTTGGGGGAAAATTTTCAAAATCGATAAGTTTTGGGGGAAATTTTTCAAAATCGATAAGTATTTGTCATACTTCAACATTCTGGTATGTCTGGTGGGTGTTGTGATTTGGGGAATAGTTTGTATTGAAGATGGATTGTTTGCGGGATTGTTGGCTGGGGTTATTCCGGCGGCGATATGTATCCTTTTGTCGTGGTCTGTGATTAAAAAGGAAAAAGAGTCCAAAAAAGCAAAAGAGTTGTTGGTTTCGATGAAGAATTCAAAAACAGAGGTTTCTGAAAAAGAAGCAGGCAATTCTGTTCTGCAATGTGACTGATTTTAGCCATAGGATCCCGTGAACGAGAATTGCCGGGTTTTGATGGTTTGAATGTCGTTTTCTGACGATCAAAACTCATTGAGTAAAAGGTATATTTATGAAAAACGAAGGGAAGGACAGTTCCATGGTGACGACGGATGATCATCAATACGAATCAAAAATCAGAAAGCTCAGAGGTTGGAAAAAGTTTGCACGGGTGTTGAAGGTCATAGGACTTATATTGTTTGCCTTGTTATCGTTTCTGTTTGCGAATTGGTATACGGATTGTGAAAAAGGGGGTTGTCGTGGCGACGGTGGCCTTGGAGATGCTTTGGCTGTCATGTTCTCGGGAATACTGGCGATCTTCATTTTACAAAGCCTGTCGATACCCATGCTGATCTGGCGCAGTGCGGATATCAAAGAAGACAGGATGCGCATGTGCAGACTTGAAGCAAACGGGAACGAAGAAGGAGAGAGTGGTGGAGATAATCGTGGGGAGATGTTTTCTACGGCTGATAAAGCATTGTTATGCATTATTGGTTTTGGATGTATGACAGGGGCGATATTGTTTGGAATTCTTTATTTTGTACGTGGATGGCATGGTATGGAAGTGCCTCCTCGATTTATGATCCCCGTCTTTGCTTTTGGTGTTTGCATATTGTTGGGCGTTTGGCGGAATAAAATTGATATACTTTTATCATGTTTCAATATTTTGATATGTATTTTGTGGGCTGTGGTATTGGGAATGATGGTTTTTTCTTATGAGATCGTTCGTCATGAGCCCGTGACTTTGAAAATGGTTTTGGAATTTCTGTTGGGGCTTGTGCCGGCAGGGATTTGTATATTGCTGTCGGCGCTTGTAATTCATAAGGCCCGGGTTTCCAGTCATTTAAAAGAGGCGTTGCGTTTGAAGGGGAAATCGAAGGATAGTAAACCGTCATGTGAGATCAAAGAGGGGTCAAATCCTTCAGTCATTGAAGGTGAGGATGGCGTAGAGGATTCTGTGGAGGTTCAGGTTTCAAATTGAACGGGACGCGATCTGGTATAGGTGAAGCGGAGGGGGTAGCGGCGTATGCGCGCAAGGCCGGAGGCCTGAGCACATAGCCGCTCAGGGGGAGGCTTCCCCCTCCCCAAGAACCAAAATTGCAAAAGTATGAAGACCAGATAAAGTCGTTAGATGTCGAATGTATATATTTAACTATATCTATTTACATATATCATTATCTATTCAAACGGGGCATCGAGGGCGAGGTTTTCAAACAGGGTATATTCGCCAAACCATTTGAGTTTGATGGTGCCGGTTTCGCCGCTTCGCTGTTTGGCGATGATGATTTCGGAGATGCCTTTATCGGCGGATTCCTTGTTGTAGTAATCGTCTCGATAGATGAAGGTGATCATGTCGGCGTCCTGTTCGATGGCGCCGGATTCGCGGAGGTCTTGGAGCATGGGGCGCTTGTCGGGTCTGGATTCGACGCCACGGTTGAGCTGGGAGAGGGCGATGACGGGGATGGAGAGTTCTTTGGAGAGGGCCTTGAGGGAGCGCGATATTTCGGAAATTTCCTGTTCGCGCGAGGGGGTGTAGGTGGATCCCGTCATGAGCTGGAGGTAGTCGATGACGATGAGCCCGATGTTTTCTTCGGCCTTGAGTCGTCTTGCTTTGGCGGCGAGGCGTGTGACGGAAATGGCGGGGGTTTCGTCGATGAAGATTTTGGCGGAGGAGAGGCTTTCCATGGTCTGGAGGAGGCGGTTCCATTCGGCGTCCTGGATGCGTCCGGTGCGCAGGTTGTTGGCGTGAATTTTGGCGCGCGAGGAAATGACGCGGCTGCAGAGTTCCTCCTTGGTCATTTCGAGCGAAAAGAAGGCGGCGGGGACATGGTGGTCGACGGCGGCGTTGGTGAGCATGTTGAGGGCCAGCGCGGTTTTGCCCATGGCGGGACGTGCGGCGATGATGGTGAGGGTGCCGGGCCTGAAGCCGGCGGTTTTGCGGTCAAAATCGATGAATCCCGAGGAGACGCCCGGGACATGGTCGTCATTTTCGTGGAGTTCTTCGATGAGGGCGAAGGTGGATTTCATGGCCTCGGTGAGGCTGAAATAGGGCTTTGTGGTGTTCTGCAGGGTGAGGGCGAACGTCTCCTGGTTGAGCTGATCGAGGAACTGCGCGACGTCATCCATCGGGAGCTGCGCGGCGATGCGTGTTTTGTCGGCGATTTCGATGGCTTTTCGCAGCAGCGAGGTTTCTCGGATGTTGGCGGCGTACTGACCGATGTAGATGGGGGAGGGGACGTGCTGGGTGAGGTCGGCCAGGTACTGGACCCCTCCGGCTTCCTCGAGGAGTTTGAGGTGGTGGAGATTGGCGTAGAGCGTGCCGAGATCGATGGGTTTTCCGGCCTCGTGCAGGACGCTCATGGTGCGAAAAATTTCTCGGTTGAGGGGCGAGTAGAAGTCCTCGGGAGCGATGAGATCCGCGGCGGTGTCGAGCGCGGCATTGTCGAGGATGACGCTTCCCAGCACGGAGACTTCGGCCTCCGGATTTTGTGGGATTTTGAGTTGTGTCTCGGGGGCGTTTTGCGGTTTCTGGGGTTTGGGCGGCCTTGGCGGCATATTTCGGATCCTTTCTGACGGGGGGATGATTTGTGTGGGGGCCGGCTTGCCCGTCTGGGCTACGCCGTCCCTGCCGCGCTATCCCTTTGCCTGTTCAGGCGTCGGGATACGCGCGGCTTTTGGTGCGCGCCATGGTATCACATTGTGCGACCCATCGGGGAGCGGCGCGCCGGTGAAAAGGACGCGGCGGCGATTGTCGTATGGGTGGGCGTGGTTCCCATGGTATAGGGCGCGGCACATTTTGGGGCGTGCGTGAATGTGCCGCACGGTGTGATGGGATGTGTCTGCATGACGATTTGGAATTGAGCCGACATGGGGTTTGAAAATATGGACGAAAATATGGACATGGAAAAACGTGTGGGCGCGAATTGCCCGGAAGATAAGAAACTTAAAAGTCAGACGGAGATGTTTGCGAACCGTCTTTCCAAACGCTGGCGCGTGCTCAGGAAGTGGGCGGGGCGTCTTGGGGTGACGGCTTATCGCGTGTACGACCGGGATATTCCCGAAATTCCTCTTGCGGTCGATGTTTACGAAATGGAGAGCGTCGGGGAACGGGGCCGGTATGGGGTGATGTCGTTTTTTGAACGGCCCTATGACCGAGACCCGAACGACGAGAACATGTGGCTTGAGGCGATGAAGGGGGAGGTGGTGCGCGTCCTTGGTCTGGAGTCAGGAGATGGCGAATCGCACGTCATTGTCAAGACGCGTCGCCGGCAGAAGGGAAGCGGTCAGTACGAAAAGCAGTCGGCCCCTGTGCCCCGTCGCGGGGTGGTGTCTGAAGGCGCGATGAAGTTTTTTGTCAATTTGAGTGAATATCTCGATACGGGGCTGTTTTTGGATCACCGGCCGCTCCGGGGGTACCTTGCGGCGCACTCCAAAGGTCTGAGGGTGCTGAATTTGTTTGGGTATACGGGGGCGCTGTCGGTGGCGGCCGCCGTGGGCGGCGCCTCCGAAGTCCGGACGGTCGATTTGTCCAATACGTATCTGGGCTGGGCCCGGGATAACCTCGTCCTCAACGGGTTTATGGACGAGGGTAGGTATTCGACGGTACGTTCGGATGTGCGCGAATTTCTGTCGCTTGAGGGACGCAAACGGCGTTCGGGGAATGGGCGCGGGTATGACATCATTTTGCTGGATCCGCCGACGTTTAGCAATTCGACCATGACCGAGGATGTGCTCGATATCAACCGCGACTGGCCCGAACTCGTGCGTTCGTCGCTGGTACTCCTCAATCCGGGGGGCACACTGTTTTTTTCGACGAATTCCCGTCGGCTTTCGTTCGATGTGGAGGCAATTCCCTCATCGATCCATGGGCTTGATGTGCGAGTTATCGACGTGACACAAAAATCGATACCGGAAGACTTTAAGGGACATCGGATCCACCGTTGCTGGAAGATAACGCTTGCCTGCGCATCAGAGCTGAGCTGTTTTTTTTTGTTTTGGGGGGGGCCCAGCCCCCCCACGCCCCCCGAAAAGCGAAAG
>CAMCLY010000032.1 GCA_945875805.1 uncultured Myxococcales bacterium
GGTGGCCGAGCATCGGGTTCTCTTCCTGTTTCAGGCCGCTGTTGTGCGGGAAGAACTCGTGGAGCGGGGCATCGAGCAGACGAATGGTCACGCCATAGCCGTCCATAACGGACATGCTGTGTTTGAAGTCTTCCTTGGAGAAGTTGTAGATGGCGTCGAGGGCTTTCTTGGCTTCGGCTTTGTCATTGCCAAACAGAACTTTCTGAATGTAAGGCAGACGGTCGCCGAGGAACATGTGTTCTGTACGGAACAAGCCAACGCCACGGGCACCCTTGTTGAAGGCGGGTTCGGTTTCGGCGGCTTCGGCGTTGGCGCGGACGTCGAGGGACTTGATTTCCTGGCACCAGTCGAGAATCGCCTGAGCGGATTCTTCGAGCTTGGAAGGAACGGTCATGGGGACTTTGCCGAGGTAAACTTCGCCGGTCGTGCCGCTGATGGTGATATAATCACCGCGTTTAACCGTATAGCCGTTGCAGCTGAAGGTACCGGCGGCTTTGTCGATCGTGATTTCGGAAGCACCGACGACGGCGGGGATGCCCCATGCGGTCGCCATGATGGCGGCGTGGGAAACCTTCGTACCGGTGGTGGTCAGAATACCGCGGGAGGCTTTCATGCCCTTGACGTCTTCCTGGCTCGTCATGACGGTGACGAGGATGGCGTCTTCCTTGTTGGCCTTGGCGGCAAGAGCTTCGTCCTGCGTGAAGCAGACTTTACCACAGGCGGCACCGGGGGAAGCGGCGGAACCCTTGGCGATCTGCGTGGCGGCCTTGCGGTCTTTCGGTTCGATCTGCGGGAAGAGGAGTTCTTCGAAACGTTCGGGGTTCACTTTGCAGATGGCTTCTTCTTTCGTAAGGATGCCTTCTTTGACGAGGTTGTAGGCAATCACGGATTCAGCCTTGGCCGAACGCTTGCCATCGCGGATCTGGAGGAAGTACAGCGTCGGGACGCCATTGACCTCTTCGATCGTGAACTCGGTATCCTGCATGTCGCGGCATTTGTGCTCAAGTTTTTCGCCCGTGGCCTTGAGCTCTTCGTAGATGGCATGGAAAGCAGGATCTTCGTGATCGCGAAGGGCTTCGATCGGGAGGGAGTTACGGATACCGGCGACGACGTCTTCGCCCTGGGCCTGGAACAGAACGGTACCATCGAGGATATCGTGCTTGATGCCGGAGACCTTGTCGCGGGTGAAGTAAACGCCCGTTGCCGAACGCGGCGTGCGGTTACCAAAGACCATTTCCTGAATGTTGACGGCGGTGCCGAGGTTGTCAGGAATACCTTCGAGCTTGCGGGTGAAGATGGCGCGCTCGTTGTTCCACGAACGGAAAACGGCTTCTGCGGAGGCCATGACCTGTTTCTTCGGATCCTGCGGGAACTCGTGGCCATACTTGACATAGATGGCTTTGTAGCGCTTGATGAGTTCGGCGAGGTCATCGGCGGTCAGGTCGAGGTCGGTCTTGGCGCCTTTCTCTTTCTTGAAGTTGCCGAGGGTCTCTTCGAACGGATCTTCGCCGTTTTCGTCTTTGATCTGCTCAACAACATCGCCGTACATCTGGAGGAGACGACGATAGCTGTCACGCCAGAAACGGGCGGTGTCGCCGACGGCCAGAGCGTCAACGATCTTATCGGTGAGGCCGATGTTGAGGATCGTGTCCATCATGCCGGGCATCGAATATTTCGCGCCAGAACGAGCGGAAACGAGAAGCGGATTCTTCGTGTCCCCGAATTTCTTGCCGGAAACTTTTTCCATCTCTTCCAGACGGGCCATAATCTCGTCCTGAAGGGCTTTCTTCATGTGGCCGTTTTCGAGGTCGTTAGCGTGGAACGTCGGAACGTTGACGACGACCGGGCAACGGATGTCGAGGATGCAGTGCATCAAATAAAGGCCATAGCCCTTGCCGCCGAGAAGCTCTTTGAGCTCGTCCTTGCTAACGCCCTCAAATTCAGGAATTTTAACGCCTTTGTGGAAGAAATACGTGTTTTTGTACTTAGTTCGGTCGATCATGTCTCGTCACCACTCCATTGTTGAGAAAAAAACGACAGCTTCCGCGACCACATTTTTTTCGCCACGAAAACCGCGCGCAAACTAATGAGAACCACCCCTTGCGTCAAGGTAAATCCGGAAAATTTGGGCGGTTCCGAACGGCACGGCATTTTAGACACCGTTTTGCCCCGGCAAGTTTTTTTTTACATATCGTTTTCTGACGCCGTCTGTAATAATACCGCCCCGCAATTTGGACACGGATTCACATCAGGGACTGAACAGAGTCCTCGTCAGGGATGACAGGCATGGCAAAACAGAAAAAAGAGGCAAAAAAAAAGACCGGTAGCGGCGCGGGGAGTAAAAAAAAGTCGCGCAAACGCACTCCCGAACGGCGTTCCCTGGCCAGGCGCGTGATACGCGCGGTCATACTCGTATTTGTCGTGACGACGCTTCTCGGCGGCGCCGTTGTCGCCCTCATGTTCTGGCATTACTCGCGTTCTCTGCCGGGGATTTTTGCCTACAGCGACTATACCCCCAAGGAAATGTCGGTCATCCTCGACCGTCACGGGGTTCCTCTTCTGGAGCTTTATGACGAACGGCGCACGGTCATTCCGTTCGAGGACATTCCCGACGAGATGAAAAAAGCCATGATCTCGGCCGAGGATGCCGATTTCTATCACCACAAGGGGCTTGACTATATCGGCATCGCGCGCGCCGTGCTGGTGGCCGTCAAGAATCGCGGCGCGCGCCAGGGCGCTTCGACCATCACGCAACAGGTCGTCAAAAACCTGATCCTCACCCCCGAACGCAGCATGTCCCGAAAATTCCAGGAGGCCATGCTCGCCCGTCAAATCGAGCAATCCCTGACCAAAGACGAAATCCTCGCCATCTACCTCAACCACGTCTATTTCGGTCACCGAAACTACGGGGTTGAACAGGCGGCTCTCTTCTATTTCGGGGTTCATGCACGCGACCTCACGCTCAACCAGGCCGCCACCCTGGCGGGCCTCGTCCAGTCCCCCGAACGTCTCTCCCCCGTCAAGCACATGGACAAAGCCGTCACACGACGCAACTATG
The DNA here is from genome assembly GCA_945875805.1 of uncultured Myxococcales bacterium. GTDB lineage: Bacteria > Myxococcota_A > Bradymonadia > UBA4248 > UBA4248 > UBA4248. The sequence goes on from CAMCLY010000032.1 coordinate 3,059, forward strand.
TCCTACGCCAGATGTTTGAGAAGGGACATATCGCCGAAGACGTCTACCGCGCAGCCCTTGAGGAACCCATCACCCTCGCGCATCACGACGACTCCTCGCTGGGGGCGGCGCCCTACTTCACCGAACACATCCGCCAGTCCCTGATTGCCGAATACGGACGCGACTACGTCTATAACGCGGGACTCGTCATCACCACGACGCTTGACCTCGACCTGCAGCGCAAGGCCGAGGCCGCGTTCCAGAAAGGACTCATGGCGTTCGACGAGCGCCACTACATGAACCGGCCCCTGAAAAATCCATCGGGCAAAGCACCAAAGAAGTACGAAAAAAATAAAAATTACGAGGCTAAAATTTCCAGAATTGACGGCGATACCGTATTTTTCACCATTGCCGACAAGGAACTCCCCTACACGCCCACCTCTCGACAAAAGAAACACGCCCCGCTCGGAGAGACGTTCCGGGTCGGGCAGACGTGGTTCGTCCAGATCCTCTCTTTTGACGATCACGGAAAACCCGAAAAAATCATGATACCAAGCGGAGCCAACGGGGCGCTCATTGCCATCGATGTCAACACGCACGAAATCCGGGCCATGGTCGGCGGATACGATTACCGGGAATCCGTCTTTAACCGCGCCACCCAGGCCCAACGACAGACGGGCTCGTCCTTCAAGACGTTCGTCTATGGCGCCGCCCTCGAAGCCCGCGTCATCACGCCGGCCACCATCATCGACGACGCCCCGAAGGTCTTTCACATCCCCGGGCAGAAAAAACCCTGGTCGGCCAAAAACTCCGACAACAAGTACAAAGGCCCCATGACAACGCGCACGGCCCTGGCCCAGTCGCGCAACACCGTCGCCGTCGACGTTCTCGAACGCACCGGCATCGACAAGACCATTCAGTTCGTGCGCAAATTTGGCATCGAATCCCCCCTCGTCGAAAACTATACCCTGGCCCTTGGAAGCTCCAGCATGACCGATCTCGACGTCACCAACGCCTATGCCACGATCGCATCCGGAGGAACGTACAAATCCCCCAAGTTCGTGCTTTCCATCACCCGACACGGCGAGTCCCTCAAAACGCCCCCGCAAACCCAGCATAAAGCCATCGAACCGGACGTTGCATATGTGCTGTCTTCGATGCTCAAATCCGTCGCAACCGAAGGCACCGCACGCCGACAGCTCGGGAAATGGACGTTCGATGTCGCAGGAAAAACCGGCACCACAAACTCGACCAAAGACGCATGGTTCGTCGGTTTTACCTCCCAGCTCGCCTGCGGCGTCTATGTCGGATATGACGATCCCAAACCGCTGGGCAGGGGAGAAGGCGGCTCGACCACGGCTCTGCCAATTTTTGCCGACTTCATGGCGGCCGCACACAAGGATGCCCGACCTGCGGATTTTGAAAAACCCGACAATGTGATACAAGTTCCCGTCGATGCATCCACGGGACTGCTTCCAGGCAGCCGCCCCACCCGTGACGAAGTTTTTCTCAACGGCACACAGCCCGTGGCACAGGCTCAGGACGAGGACATTGCCCAGGACTGGATGATGCGACAGCTCGCCCCCCCCCCTTCATCCGACGATCCCGCCGAGGATGTCGGATCCGAGGACGATTCCGATGCCTTTTGACGATTTCACGGCGCTCAAACGCTCCATTTCAAAATGGATGATCCAGGCCATGACCGCTACGGCCTTCTGCATCCCGCCGCTCTGTCTCCAGGCCCAGGAGCCCGCTGCTCATGACACCCATGCCGCAGCCCCGGATAAATCCCGTTGCTACGAATCGTTCACCTATGCCAACGCCCTCATGCGAGCCGAAAACGCCTACGTCCGTCGGCGCTACACCACCGTCATCGAGATTCTCAAGCCCATCTACGAAAATATCCAGTGCATCGACGACACCAATGCCGTCATCGAAATCGACCTGCTCCTGGGTGTGGCCTATTTTGAACAGCAGAATCGCGCACTCGCGGATACCTTTTTCCTCAACGTCCTGCGTTCGGATCCGGAACATATCGTCGGATCGGTCATCACGCTTCCCGAGACGAGCGCCCGAAGACTCGAAGAGTTGCGCGCAGAACACGCCGACGAACTCAACGCACTGCGCGCACAGATCGCCCCAAACACCGTCATCGAATCCCTCTACGTACTCGTCGAAAAAGAACATCATCAGTACTGGCTCAACTTTCTGCCGTTCGGTGCCGGTCAGTTTCAGATGCACAAGACCGCATGGGGCGCCATCTACGCCTCGACACAGCTGGCAGGCATAGGCCTCTCCATCGCAGGCGGCCTCATGGTCGAGTACTACCGCGGAGACAACCACACCTACACCGCCCGAAACCGTGCCCGTGCCATCAACTGGCGCACCGCCCAGATCGTCGGACTCTCTGTCGTGGCCGCAAGCTACATCGCCGGTGTCATCCATTCCCTGTGTATCTACGAACCCGAAACCCTCATCATCCATTCCCCGACCCAGACGCGCCCCGATATCGCCGCCGCCCCCTTCATCCTCCCGGATGGCGCGGGTTTCCTGTACAGCTCCACATTCTGAATACTTCAACCTTTCAAAGGAGAAACCATGATAATCGAATATGACCCCCAGGGCGTGTGTTCTCGCCATTTTTCCATCGACGTCCAAAACGGAATCATCCAGGACATCACCATCGATGGCGGATGCCACGGAAACCTACAGGGCATCGCCTCCCTCATCCGGGGACAAAAAGTCGAGGACGTCATTCAGAAACTCGAAAACATCCAATGCCGCTCAAAAGGCACATCCTGTCCCGATCAAATCGCCAAGGCCCTCAAACAGGCCCTCTAAACCGGTTCGTTCTCGCGGTGACAAAATAAACTCGCCACTTCATCTTTTTGGACGCGGCTGGGGGGAAGTCTCCCCCCACGGCGCTATTTGCCCTCCGGGCAAATACGCGCCGCCCCCCTCCGCGAACACCGATGCTCACTTGCCTTAAAGGTCATAGACGCCATAAAGCCGGGGATACCCCCGGCTTTGGTTTTCTCAGGATTCACTTTCACAAGGAAAAACACATGTCAAAAAATAAATCCATCCCTCCCACACACCAGCGCAGTCTGTTTGACATGTTCGGTTCAAACTCAAAAACACAAGAAATCACAAACTCACAGCCGAAATCTGAACACACACAAAACGCTCACACCGAATCCGAAAATATACCACACAAACAAGCGCATCAAATAGATACAAAAGATGAGAGTTATATAGAAAATTTGGCGCGCGAAATACAAAAACATAACAAATTATACAACGAAGGCCATCCCATCATTTCGGACGATGCTTATGACCGGCTCGTCGAATATTTGCGCGAAATCGCGCCGAATCACCCCGTACTCATCGAACTGACCACCCCGGCAGTCAATGGCACGACAAAGGTTCAGCACAAAATTCCCATGCTGTCATTGCTCAAAGCCAGAAAAGGCGAGGAATTCAAAAATATCGCCACATGGCTCAAAGAGGTCGAACGCACTCAGGGTAATGACATACTCAATACAAACAATACAAACAATTCAAACACGCCTGTTCTCAATACAAACACGCCTGTTCTCAATACAAACACGCCAAAGGCTTCCTCTGGATTTGAAACCATCCTGCCCGGTTATCCCAAATACCGGGGAACCATCCTGGGAAGTCCCAAAATCGACGGCCTCGCATGCAGCATTGTGTACGGACAGGACGGAACCATCGAACTGGCTTCCACCCGGGGTAACGGCAATATCGGCGAAAACATCACTAAAAATGTTTTGCACATCGAGTCCATTCCCAAACATATCGAAGCCCAAAATATCGAAGTTCGCGGGGAAGTCTACATGCCGCTCACGGCATTTCGTGCCTTTGATGGCGAAAAAATCAGCGCAAGAAACCTCGCCGTCGGCGGCCTTAAACAAAAAGACGGGCGCGAGACCGCGCGCTACCACCTGCGCTTTTTTGCCTATGAAGTGCTCGGCCGGGACTTTGATTCCGACAGCGAAAAATACGAATTTCTGACGCAACTCGGGTTTGAAACCATATCCACCCGTCCGTTTCACTATTCGCCCGAAACGCCATGGAGCGCACTTATCACGGAGATCCGTGCCTATTGCGACAAAATGGCCGAACAGCGCGACACGTGGGATTTTGACGCCGACGGGCTCGTGTTCAAGGTGGACGACAACGCTTTACAAAAAGCACTCGGCCTGACGGCCCACCACCCCAAATCCGCCATTGCCTACAAATTTGCCTGCGACATGGGAATCACCACGTTAAGACAGGTGATATGGCAGGTGGCCAAAGGCGGATGCCTCACCCCGGTGGCCGTGTTTGACGAAATCGAACTCGCGGGTGCCCGCGTGCAGAGGGCAAGTCTGTCCAATGCCTCACAGGTGGAAAAAATGACCAGAGCCCCCAAAGGAGCACCAAGTCACCCCGATCGCGCCACCATGTCAACCTGGCCCGCCGAACGCCTCCGCGAAGGCGCCCAACTCGCCGTCTCGCGTCGCGGCGATGTCATCCCACATGTCGAGTATATCCAGGAACAAGACGAAAACGCCCACCCCATCCCGATTCCAGACCAATGCCCCTCATGCGGCGCAAAAGCCACACGGGACGGACTGTTTCTGCGATGCAGCCAGCCTGAAACCTGCCCCGCCACAGGGCAGGGACTCCTCGAAAATTATATCAACGTCGTCGGCATGATGGGGTTCGGAGAGAAAATCATCGCCAACCTCTACGACGCCGGATACCTTTCCACCCCCGCCGATCTCTATACGCTCAGCATCGAACAAATCGCCGAGGCCGTACAACAAGACTCCTCTCTCGACACCTCTGCCATCCTGCCCAACAAACTATACGACTCTATACAGAAAACGAGACAGATGAACCTGCCCACATTCCTGGAAAGTCTCTCCATCCCATCCCTGGGCAAAGTCAACAGCCGGAAACTGGCCGACACATACGGTTCCCTCGACAACATTCTCAATGCCTCGTTTGAGGATATGTCGAAAAAAATGTACAAACAATTGAATGACGGCAAAAAAAAGGCAAAAAGCTATTACTCGGAACTGCAACTGCGACGCCCCATTGTAGAATGTCTTGTTGAAGTGATAAATAAATATGATTTCATACATACCACTGAAATTCTTCAACAAAAAATTTCATCGATTTCTTCATCCTCACCAGAATCGTCTCTAAATAAGATAGATTGTAATAAACTGTACGACGCATTTAAAACGCTCACGAATGATTTTTCTGAAAAAAATCTTTCTAAATTTCTTTTAGCATTGGCCATCCCAAAAATGGGAGAGGTGAACAGCACAACGCTGGCAAAAAAATTCGGTTCTATCGACGATCTCTTTAACGCCACCCTGGACGACATCATCAAAGCTCTTGACTATGCCGAAAAAACAAAAGTGATGCTCAGGACTATTTTCGACGGACTTATAAAACGACGCCCCCTCATCGAGGCACTCCTTAAACACGTGACGGTTGCAGAAAACGCGCAGACATCGGCGTCAAACGGCCCTTTTGCCTCCATGAGTTTTCTCTTTACAGGCTCCCTCACATCGATGAAACGCGAGGAAGCTCAAGCCCGCATCGAGGCTCTGGGCGGCAAGGCCGCCGCCGGCGTTTCAAAAACGCTCTCCGTCCTCGTCTCCACCACGACACAGACCACCAAATGGGCCAAGGCCGAAGAACTCAATGCCCACGGCGCCCATATCGCCCTGTGGGACGAAGCCACGTTTTTGCAAAACCTCCAACAGGCCGAACACGCCTTGAGCCTGACCAAAGCATCCCCAAACGACGCGGACACAGAAAACACTAAAATTTCCGACTGAGTTCGCGGATAGCCTCAAGCGCCTCGTCACGCACAGGACCAGGTCCAAAAGCCGCGCGCGAAACCGCGCGGCCAAGCGCTTTGAATGCCGCCATCGCATGTCTGGACACGCCGGCATGGCTTCCGGATTCCAGCTCACATTCGAGGGATTCCGGCGTCCGGCTCCCCCACTCAATGCGTTTCTCAAAGAGAACCTCACACACTGCCTCATAGCACAACACGGCGTAGCGACGACGCGAGACCATGCGAAACACGCATCGTCCCTCCCTTGGGGCGCGCTCTCTCCACTCGAGATAGTCGGGATGAAAAATCTCCAGATGACTCCCCGAGGACACCACGCCGGGCCACTGCATGACACAGACCCCGGCGCCATTGCATCGAATCCGGCAGGTACGGGCGTCAAGGGGTTCTCCGGACATTTCATCGACACATACAAATTCGACGGTGCATCCGACGCGGGCCTGTCCCGCACGTTCGCATGAGGCATGGCCAGAAGTTCCGCGCGCCCCCTGCACGGCATCCAAAGCCCCATCCTTCGCCGGGGCCACGAGCTTTTTCCAGCGCGCATCCGGTTCCTGCGAAGCGTCCAGCACCTCCATGTTGCCGCATTCCGTGCGTCCCGAGGTGAGTCTGCGAAGACGGCGGCGTTTGGACTGCCTTGCAAACGCCCCCACGGCCAGCGCGATGGCGGCACACCCCAGCACGCCCAGCGCGACTCTGACCGGATGCCGACGAACACGCTTCGTCTCTTGCCCCGGTTCGTCCCCGCCATCGGCGCGAATCCTCCAGACCAGGCTTGCGCGTCCGGGCATAAACGCACGTCCCTCAAGCACCTCCGCCGTCACCTCATACTCCCCGGGCGGCCACGACCGGGTGTCGAGCGAAAACGACGCGCGGCGCTGTCCGGGCGGCATTTCGACGCGGACGGACGTCCCCCCCGACCAGACCATCCACTGCGCGGGAAGACCGTCGCACGACCCCGCCGCCCGTTCGATCTCAAACACCGCCTCCGTCCCCGGCAAAAATGCGCCGTCGTTCCGCGCCACAAGGCGCGTCCCAAGATCACACCGCACGACCGTCAAAACAAAATCCCCAGAACTCGGCAAAAGACCGCCATGACCGGAAAACCGGCATGTCCCACGCCACTCCCCGGCTTCAAGCCCCGGCAACACCACCGCACTGCCAAAACGATCGGTCTCGGACGTCCAGTGCAGACGCGCATCCGCCCCGGACACCTCGATCTCCACCGTCTCGCCCGGAATGCCGCGCATGGCGTCGTCGACAAGATTCACCTCGACACGCCCCCCGTCTATCCCAGAAGACCTTATGTAAAGCGCCGTCGGCGATTCCACCCAAATCGCCTGTCCCCATGCAACTTCGCATTCACAGAACGCCACCAAACAGAGTAATACTCGCGCAACTTTTTGACGGAGTTTCCTGATGATGTCCGACATATGCACACGCCTTGACCACGAAATACGCAAAGCCTACATAGGAGATACACACACGCTTCAGGCGCTTGTCGTCGCCTTTCTCTGCGGAGGTCACGTGTTGCTGGAAGGCGCCCCCGGACTGGCCAAGACGACCCTGGCCCATGCCCTGGCCCAAGCCGTGGACGCGCAGTTTCGACGCATCCAGTTTACCGCCGATCTCATGCCCGCAGACATCACGGGGTCAAGCCTTTACAGGATTTCCGACGGCGATTTCAAGTTCATCCCGGGCCCTGTCTTCACCCACATCCTCCTGGCGGACGAAATCAACCGGGCCCCCGCGCGCACGCAGAGCGCACTTCTGGAAGCGATGCAGGAGGGCCAGGTGACGGCCGACGGCTGCACGCACCCTCTCCCGGATCCCTTTTTTGTCATCGCCACCCAAAACACCCTCGAGGAACGCGGAACCTTTCCCCTGCCCCTGAGCGAACTCGACCGATTCATGTTCCGGCTCCGCCTGGACTACCCGACCGAAGCGCAGGAACGCCAGATTCTGCGGCTTTCCACGACCTCCCCCTCGCCCATCATCCCGCAGCTCGACCCGAAAGCCTGCCTGGCCGCCCGCGCCGACATTGCCCGCATCCACGTCTCGGATCCCATCGTCGAATACATTTCCGACCTCATCCGCGCCACGCGCACCGCGCCCGGCATCATCAGCGGCGCAAGCCCCCGCGCGGGCGTCATGCTGCTCAGGGCTGCGCGCGGCTTTGCATGGAGCGAGGAACGCGATTTTGTCTCGCCGGAAGATGTGGCCCGCGCGACGCCTCTGACACTCAACCACCGCCTCGTCCTGTCGCCCGCATCCCCCTCCGTCGACGAGGTGATCCGAAACATACTCGCCAGGACTGCGTTCCACTGAAGCCTGCGTAGGGCGCCCTATCGTGCCCTGACCGGGCCCGATACGGGACGCCCGCGCGTCCTATCGCGCCCTCAACGGGCCCGATACGTCCGCGCCGCGATCCTTGGCTGCCGGCACAACCCCAGCCACTAGGCGCGGCGTATCCGCCCATGGCGGATAGCCGCGCGCGCAGGGCGTGTCTGCCTCCGGCAGACAGCCCGCGCCCACCCAAATCCGCACCACACCTCAAAATGCGCTACCCATGGCGCAGCATCAACGACGGCAGATCATTAAAATGGTTGAGAAGACGCAGGGATGCCGGGCAGTCCGACGGAGGGTTGAGCATGCAGTCAATGGCCCACTGCGGAGTGTAGGGACGGACGCGCAGATAGAGCTGCATGTCCTCATAAACGAGGGGCTCGCGGCGCGCCATTTCGAGCGGCAGGGCCAGATCGAGCGAAAAGACATCGCCGACGACGGCCTGAGGGCGTTCGCGACTGAGGATCTGGCGATACCCGGGGCGATCGAGATCGACCATGCGACCGCCAAAAGACACGGGATCGGGCGAATCCGCGAGGACGAATTTGCCGGCCATCCCGCAGATGCGAAACCGCGCGGAAGGATTGTTGTCGTGATCGACGGGGCGCATGCCGGCGTGCTCAAATTTTTCGATGATACGGGAGGCCGGGGAGTTGCTCACGACGACGATTTCGCAGTCGCGATCAAGAAGGGTCTGCAGGACACTGAGGGCTTCGGGGTCGGGCGTGTTGAATGCGCACAGGGGTTCGGCATGCATGTCGAGGTGGGCGCGTTCGGTCAGATCCATGAACGTCACCGTTCCCATGCCCTCACGAAACGCCTCGGTACCGGCGACGCCCTCGCCCGTCCATTCGTCGAGGATTTGCATGGCCGAAGCGACCTGCATGAAGAGATCCTCGTCGCAGAACGCCGAGACGCGGCCGTGATCGCACCAGCCGTACCGTTCGGGCGTCAGGGAGGCGTGCGCCTGAGCGCGGCGCAACCACTCCACAAAGACCTCTGACGGCACCCCGGACGCCTCGCACACAAGCGATTCCAGGCGAGCGAGTTCAGAAGCATATTCGTGCTGAATGTTGGTCAGGGTGCCGTCAAAATCGAAGAGTATTTTCATAGAACCATCCGTCGCAAAAAAGAACGAGTGGAATATTATGTTTGGCGAGCGACGGCATGTCCATGAAAAAAGGGAAAATCGGGAAAAAGCGCCCCGTTCTCACCGAAGAATGCACGGGACGGACAAAGAAAAAACGCAGACGTTCAGAAAAAGCTTGCAACGGAAGCGGTCATCTCTATAATGCGCGCCGCCGCGAAGGGGTAAATTCGCGGATGCGCCGAAGAGCCCGTGGCGCAGAGGATCGGACAGCGTTGTGAAATGCGGTCGGATACGAAAAAACTTACTTTGTGCGGGTGGTCTCAGGATCACTCAAAAGCGTTCACCCCCCTTAACACGGGGATTCCATTTCATAAGGGATACCATGAAAACATTCAGCGCAAAGCCAGGTCAGGTTGAACAGGGCTGGTACGTGGTTGATTTGGAAGGCCAGCATGTTGGTCGTGCCGCAGCCGTTGTCGCGAGCATCCTTCGCGGCAAACATCGTCCGATTTATACGCCTCACGTCGACACGGGTGAATACGTCATTGTCATCAATGCCGACAAGCTCGTCCTGACGGGAAGAAAACTCGAGGAAAAGAAATACTATCACCATACCGGTTATGTCGGCGGCATCAAAGAAGTCAACGCCAAAAAACTTCTCGCCACCAAACCCGAAGATCTCTTCAAACTCGCCGTCAAAGGCATGTTGCCCAAAAATTCCCTGGGCCGTCACATGCTCAGCAAACTGAAGATCTATGCGGGCAGCGAACATCCGCATGCCGCCCAGAATCCCGTCAAATATTCCCTGTAGTTTCTTTCTGAAGGAGTAAAAAATGATTAGTGTTCAGTGGTTAGCTACAGGTCGTCGCAAAAGCTCCGTAGCCCGCGTCTATCTCCGCCCCGGCAAGGGCAACGTCGTCGTCAACAAACAGTCCGTCGACGAATACTTCGACCGTTCCACCCTCCGCATGGTTTTGCGTCAGCCCTTGGAACTCGTCAACCTCACCGAGGCTTTTGACATCGTCGTCACCGTCGCCGGCGGCGGCAAATCCGGTCAGGCCGGCGCCGTCCTCCAGGGTATCGCCCGCGCCCTCGTCAACTACGACGAAAAACTGCGCTCACAGCTCAAACACGCCGGATTCCTCACCCGTGATTCACGTGCCAAAGAACGTAAAAAATACGGTCAGCGCGCCGCTCGCGCCCGTTTCCAGTTCTCCAAACGTTAATCGCTCGGATCTTTACAAAAACCGCCTTCGGGCGGTTTTTTTTTGCCCCCTTTTCGCCTATCCTCCACGCCTGTCGCCCTCGCCCCTCTGACGTCCGCCCATGTTGCGCCGTCCTCATACAGACTTTTCTCATGACACCACGACGTTTCATCACCCCATTTTCATGGCTGTTCACCCTCGCATTGTGTCCCACCGCCGCCACGGCTCAGGATGTCCCGTCCAACACCGCGTCCACCCCGGAGGAAACGCACAACCTCTCCGATGAAAACGGCGAGGTCGTGGGAAGCGGCGAAACATCCCGGACTCAGGAGACTGCTCCGGACCACGTGCGAAAAATCGCTCCCTTTAAAGAAGATGAACGCATCCAAGCCGAACTCATGACCAGCGAGGGCACCATCACATGCGCGCTCTTTGCCGGACAGCACCCCCTCACCGTGCTCAACTTCATCGCCCTCGCGCTGGGAAAGCCCGCCTGGACCGATGCCCTGGGCATACCTCACCGCGATCCCTACTACCACGACCTGCCCTTTGACTCGCGCGTCAAGGATGCCTATGCCGTCATAGGAAAACGCCCGGAGGGCGTCAATTTTACCGTCGTCGATGAACGCTGCCGTTCACACGAGCCCAAGGCCGGCGCCATCGCCATGATTCAGAACCATCCCGGAGATGCGTCCACGACATTCATGCTTCTGGCAAGGGATGTTCCCGAATTCTCCGGCATGTACGCCGTGTTTGGCACATGCACCCCCCTGGAGACGATTCAGAACCTCACCCGTAAGCCTGCCGTACTCAAGGAAATTCGCATCCCCGACCCATACTAAACGGGATCGTTTTCCGGACGCCCCGTAATCCCGAGCTGCTCGATCTTGCGGATGAGGTTTCGTCTGGAGATCTTCAGCATTTCTGCAGTCTTGGTGCGGTTGTCGTGATTTCGGGCCAGTGCGGCCAAAATGAAACGACGTTCGGACTCCTCCATGAGTCTGGCAAGCCCGGTTTCGAGAGGCGGAAGCGATGTGTCCTCTTTTTGGGAACGGGCGTGTTCCGCAACATCCGCCGAAACGACAAGATCGGCGTCCTCCTGACGTCGGCGTTCGTCCTCCTCGCGCTGAATCTCATTCTGAATCCGCATGGCAATGAGTTCCTGCGAAATTTCGAGTTCGTTGCCGGAAACGACGACGAGACGGGCTATCTCGTTTTCGAGTTCCCGCACATTGCCGGGCCACGAATACCGCATGAACCACTCCAATGCCCCTTCAGTCATCACCTTGCACGGACGGCGATTCTCCGCACATTTGCGCACGAGAAAATGCGCACATAACGCCGGAATGTCGGCCGCATGGTTTCGGAGTTCCGGAATATCAATTTCTACGGCGCCCAACATGTCATAGAGATCCTGCCGAAACGTCCCCCGCTTCACGAGTTCGCCCAAATCGACCGACGTCGAAGCCACAATCCTCACATCCACTTCATGCGCCTCCACATCACCAAGGGGATAAAACGATCCCGTTTTGAGGTAATGCACCAGTTTGAGCTGCAAAGGCATGGCAAGGGCATCGATATCCTCGAGATAAAACGTTCCCTTGTGGGCGACATCCAAAAGTCCGGGCTTATCTGCGAACGCATTGGCCGCCGCCCCACGCCGGTGCCCAAACAGTTCGCTGTCCAGCGCAGACGCCTCCGGCATGGCACAATTCAACGACAAAAACGCTGCCGTGCGCCTGGCACTGTTGTGATGAATCATGCGCGCCACGAGCGCTTTCCCAACCCCCGGTTTTCCCACGAGCAACACCGTGCATTCCGCATCGCACGCCCCTTCCACGGCCCTCAGCATGTCCTGGATCGGTTGGGATCGCCCGATGAACGCCCCAAAATCGTGTGCGTCCTCCTCCGCCCCGTCCTCATGCGCTTCCGACGCCTTCCGCGCAAGCCAAGACTCAGCCTCCCTGGCCATTTCTGCGAGCATCCCGCGCAACATTCGCCCCTCTCGCCGCGTCAGACGAACGATTTCGTGGCAACCATGCGCAAGCGTCTTGCGGTTAAACTGAAGCGACACGCCATAATCGAGGATTTCCCCCTCACTGCGTTCGTCATCGCCAAACAAAAATCCCGACGCAAAAAATCCCCCCAGGCACTCCCCCCAGGCCCGCACGGGCGCAATCACCCCGCGCAACCCCGCATGGCATTCCATAAAAAGCGGCATCGACACCGACGACGCCTCGTCAAGCCAGCCGCGATACGACGTAAAACACGTCGGTTCCTCATTTTTGAGCAAAAACATCTCGCACAGCGGTTTGTCGACGACCGCCCCACCCACCCACTGATGCCGCCCATCCCGGCCCACAAATCCCACCCAGAGATTGAGTTCTCGCCGTATCAGCTGCGCCAGTTTTTCCACCCATTCCAGGCAAAGAATGTCCCCAAAATCCGTCTCGCTCAGATCGCGCATCATCCGCATCCCTTTGGCCCCTTCCTGAGAGCCTTCGTATTCATATATCTTTAAAAATATATAATTTTTTATATTAATTCGATTCCGATACATTTTAAAGAAAAATGCGGTCAAACGCTCTATTTTTTCCATGGGCGCGGGCTATTGGCCTTTGGCCAATACGCCCGACGCGCGCCGCTATCCGCCCATGGCGGATACGCGCCGCCATTTTTTTGTGTTTTACGCCATGCAATGGATTTCCCGCCCCATCGCGTTGCGTTACAACATCGCGTCCGCCCTTCATCGAAGGCAGACCGTTTCCATCTTTTTCACCCCCAACCATGGAGTACCCATGACAACCTTTACCCTTCGTCCATATTCGCCCGAACACCTCGCCCAGGCTCCGGTGACCCTCATCACCTCACGGGAGTCCCTTCGCGACACCATGGCCCGCCTCAACCTCGATCCCCAGACGCGACAACAGGCCGACACCCTTCTCTCCCCTGACCGAAAATCGGTGACACTTTACCGCCAGGACGAGGATTTGCGCCCTCTGCGCACGACCATTTTCCTCCTCGATCGTCCGGCCTCGCCCCATCTTCCCGAGCAAAACGTCTTTGCCCTGCGCAAACTTCTCACCTCCTCACTCCTCCAGGAGGAAGGCGCGTTTTTTATCGTCGATCCTGACTCAGACGTCGTCGAACACGCCGAATCGCTCGTGGCCGAAATCGTCCGCGCCTTTCCGCGCTATTCGCGCAAAACCGGGGCATCGTCCCCCCGTGCCAACGCCTACATCGATGTCATGGGAGAATGGGATGAGGCGTCGATGGTTCGACTTCAAAGTGTAGCCGATACCCTGGGAATGGTCGCCGAACTCGTCGATACGCCCACGCTTGATCTCGACACGGAATCGTTTGCCCGTATTGCACGCCAACAGGCGGAGCGCCTCGGTATGGAGTTCACCGAAATTCCCGTGGAAGTGCTGAAGGAACGCGGCTTTGGAGGTCTCTACCACGTCGGGAAATCGGGGATCAAACCGCCACGTCTTGTCATTGTCAAATACCGCGTGCCCCATCCCCGTGCCCATCTGGCGATCGTGGGCAAGGGTCTCGTCTATGATACCGGCGGTCTTTGTCTCAAGCCGCGCGAACACATGTCGAACATGAAGTCGGACATGGCCGGTGCCGCTGCCGCATTGGGCGCGCTGTGCCTGGCCGCAGAAACGCACCTCGACTGCGATCTCACGGCGTTGCTCTGTCTTGCCGAAAACGGCATCGGTCCCGAGGCCCTTCGTCCCGACGACATCATCACCCTCTATTCGGGCAAAACCGTCGAAATCAACAACACCGATGCCGAAGGGCGTCTCGTTCTAGCCGACGGCGTCGCGTATGCCAGCCGCCACCTCGCCCCGGATTACATCGTCGATATCGCGACCCTCACGGGCGCACAGCTGATGTGTACTGGCAAGCGCCACGCGGGCCTGCTCACCCCGTCGCAGGCCTTGCAAGACACCCTGTTCCGTGCGGGACGCGCCTGCGGCGAGCCCGTATTTCCCATGCTTTATGCCCCGGAACTCCTCATGGATGAATTCCGAAGCGACCTGGCGGACATGAAAAACTCGTGTAAAGACCGCCTGAATGCACAGTCCTCGTGTGCCGGACATTTTGTCGAGGCGCATCTTGCGCCCGACTGGCACGGCGGCTATGCCCACATCGACATTGCCGGTCCTGCCTGGGACGGGGAACGGGCCACCGCCTATGGTTCGCTTCTTCTCGACACGTTTGCCCGGCATCTCGGGCATGATCCCGCCTGACGCGATCTAGCCTTTGTCCTCCGCGAGGCAAGCCCGTTCAAAAAGTCCTGCCAGCTGCGCCAAGGCGCGTCCCCGGTGGGACACGCCCAGCTTTTGTTCACGCGTCAGGGATGCGAACGTACACCCCGTCTGGGGACAAAAAAACAAAGGATCATAGCCAAAACCGCCCGTTCCGGAAAGCACGTCGAGAATGATACCGTGCGCCTGAGACTCAAAAACGAGCTCGGCACAGACCGCGCGTGCATCTCCGGCAGGAACCGGATGAAACTGATCGTCATAAAACGTGGCGACGTGGCGCGTCTCCGGGTTGGACGATGCCCACGCCACGTCGCGCGGCTCCACTATCACGATGCACAATGCACACGTAAAATGGGCCGCGCGATTGGCCACCCCGGATAAGTTCCTGAGCAATTTGCGGTTGTTGGCGGCCTGACGATCGGGGTCCAGATCGACATCCGGTGGAAGCGTTGCATATCGCGCGCTGAAAATCCCCGGGGCTCCGCCCAGGGCATCCACACAGAGCCCGGAATCGTCGGCAATGACATTGCGATGCAGAGCCCCTGCATAAGCGCGCGCCTTGAGACGGGCGTTGCCGACAAACGAATCGGCATTTTCGTCGACCTCGATTGAAACGGGCGTCGGTTCAAAGGAAATCTGCGTCGAACATGCGGAAAACTCCGTCACTTTGTGAGGATTTTGAGTGGCAATGATGATGTTCATAGAAGTGATAGAATTTTGAGTTGAGCAAGGGTCAAAAAAAAAGCGCGGTGTATGCGCGCAGGGGCGAAGCCCCGAGCACATAGCCGCGCGAGCGATGCGTATCTGCCGCAGGCAGATAGCACGCGCCCCACAAGCGTTAACCGTAAGCGATGGGATCGCCGGACGGGGTGGAAACCGGTGAATTGTTTGCGGTGATGAAGTTTCCCTCCTCATCGCGCAGGAAGAAAGCGCCGACGGGCGATTCGAGGAACGGGATAATGTCCGGGGAATAGTTGGCGATGAGGTTGAGGGGGAAGGCGCCGAAATTCTCGGGATTGGCGAGGAAGGCCTCGTCCTCGTCGCCGGCGAGGAAACGCCAGCCGGAATCGGACTGAATTTTGGGGGCTTCGCGGAACATGACCGCGACTCTGAAGCCATCGCACAAAATGCGATCAGACGCAACACCTGTTACAGATTCCATTGTTTCTGGCAATAATTGCTGAACCTGATCCTCACGAATAGCGAGTTGTTTGTAGTTTGTATCACACCAAGAGTTGAGGTCCCAGATGCCGGTTTCAAAGAGGTTGGAAATGATTTTCATGTTGATGTCGAGGAAACCTGAAAGTCCTTCATCCTCGACGCGTTCCATGGTGACGAACATGTAGTAGACGCAACCGCAAAGGGCGCTGACGGCATAATCGATGAAGTTTGTGAACATGAGGGAAGCGATTCGGGCGTCTTTGACGACGAGATCGCGGAAGGTCTGTTCGTCGATGAGGCCGCAGGCGAGGGCGGCGCGGGTCAGCATGATGCGCTCGCCGACATCCCAGGCTTGGAAGCCCTGGGTTCCGACGAGATCGCGCAGTTGCGAGGCGAAATCGCGGCTGGCGATGTAGTACTGAAGTTCTTCCTCATCGAGGTCTTCGGGCTGGAAGTTGGGATGTCCATCCCATTCGCAGGCAAAGTCGTAGTACTCGCTTCCGATGTGAAAGAACTCAGTTTTCTGAGTCTGCAGGGTATCGGCATCATGGATGCCGAAAACGTCTTCGAGGTAGGATTTGAGTTCGGCGGTATGTTCCGGCGAATCGCAACGATAGAGACCGTCAAAGCCCATGTGTTCGGGCACGCCGGGCAATCGTCGAAACGACGGCAGACCCGAAAGAAGCAGACAGAACGTGTCAGAATCGAGGATTTCGCGACTGCCATCGTCTTCTTCGGCCTGCCGGGTGGCCAGGGCAAGTTTGAACTGGGAAATTTGTTCGACGATGGATTCCATTTGCGGCGACATGGACATAATTCCCTCCTGCGTTAGCGGTTCATCACTCAAACACTATGGGGCGGGGTTTAGCGCATCATAAATTTTCCTGCAATCGTTTGCCGTTTCTGAAAGGGAAACAATTTTGCGCATGGCATTTTCGCAAATCTTGGCCCATGCGGGGGTTTCGATAAGATCAAGGGCATCCATGGCGGCATCGAAGAAAGCATCGCTGTCGTATTTGGAGCAGGAAAACCCGGTGGCATCGGCGTTGACGTGTTCGATATCCTTGACCCGGACGATATCGTGGGCGACGGTGCCCTGAGTACGGGCGACGACGACACATCCGTATCGCATGGCCATGGCGTGGAGGCGGCAGGCGCACTCGAATTTACGGGGCAACAGGAGAATATCCGAAGCGCTCAGAATACGGCGCAACGCCTCGCCGCAGGGTTTGTCTTCGATCCAGGCGATGTTTCCGCGGAATTCCTGTTTCCAGGACTCGACGGCATTTCGGTAGGATTCGACGCCGGTGCCCACGATGACGAGGTTGACGCGACGATCCATGAGGTCGTCGAGGATATCGTTGACGAGGTCTATGCCGGAATCGCCGTTGAGATCTCCGATAAATGTGACGACAGGACGATCCTTGGCAAGTCGGTATTTTTTGGTCAGCGCGGCACGACAGCGTGCTTTGCCGGAGATATCGGAAGCGGAGAAATTGGCCTCGATGGCACGATCGGTTTCCGGGTTGAACACGTCAACATTCAGGCCGAGCCCGATGGTGTGAAGACGATCGAGGCGATTGAAGAGTACGCCCTCCATACCGATGTCTTTGCCGCGGTTGTTCTCGATACGGCGTTTGATATCGTCGTTGGCAAAACATACGGCATCGGCATGGAGATAAGCGCCTTTGAGAATGCTCATGCGTCCATAGAACTCCATGCCCTCGCTCGTCGACAGATCGCCGGGAAGTCCGAGGCGCCCCACCCAGCTCAGGTCGATCAGGCCCTTGTCCTCAATACCGGGGACGAACACAAGGCTGTGCACGGATGACATGCGCGGATTGTCTGAATATTTGCGTCGAATCAGCGTCGGGATGAGCGCCGTTTCGAGACCTTCACAATGGACGATGTCATAGGCGACGGGGGATTTCATTATCCAGTCACACACGGCCTGCGCGTAAACCGCACAGGCACGCGCCCCGTCCTCCCCGACCAGCGAAAGAGGGGCACGCAGGCATTCGTCATCCAGGTAAAACGTGCGAATACGATCGACGCTACGCCCTTCGAGGACCGCGACCGCGCGCTCCTCTCCGTCAAGCTGAGCTTTACAAAGCACCAGACGCTCGGCCAGACGCCCTGTTCCCTCATCAATTCCCTGGGTATGCGGAACCACCACGTCGAGTTCCACCCCTTTTTCCAGGAGGTATTTCGGCAATTCCGAAGCCAGATTACGCGCCGAACAAAGCCCACTTCCAACGTACAAAACTCGAATCATATTCGCTAAACCATACAAAATGCACAAAATTTTAACAGCAAGAGCGTGTCAAAACTTCATGCCGTTTACTGAGCCGTCCATGTTGCAGGACAAACAAAAGCAAGTGGATATACTCGCATTTAAGCGATAAAGTCAACGCGCTCGGAACACCGAGGCATATCTGTGTGAGGCCGGATCCTCATTCCGCCTGGCAACGTTTCAATAGTCTCTGTTTTGTTGAGCCTAAATTTGCAACGGAATCGCTGTTTATATTCGTCGTCTCTTCGTGCTAAAGTTGAAAGTTGCGGCCCCATGTCCCCATGACGGGGGCATGATTTTGCGTATGATAACAGGAGAGTGAGATGATCCTTTGCAGTGCTTGTCAGCATGAGTTGCCCGATAATTCGCGCTTTTGCGGATACTGCGGAGCCAAAGTCTGTGCGTCCGTCACCCACACGTCCCCCTCAACCTCACAGGCGGATAATTTGGAGTCCAATGGTTCGGAATTAAACCATAAAACGCTTTTTGGCCTTTCGGCAGCTTCCCTTGACATCCCAACGACTACCCAAGCCTCAAATGAGCCACAAGAGCATTGCGAAACCTCGAATTTTCTCGCTCATACCGATGCCGAACCTCACCACACTGAAACCGAAGATTCGACCGAGATCGCTGAGGATGAGGCCGAAGAAGAGGATGAGGCCGAAGACGAAGACGAGGATGAGGCTGAAGACGAGGATGAGGCTGAAGACGAGGATGAGGCTGAAGACGAGGATGAGGC
>CAMCLY010000033.1 GCA_945875805.1 uncultured Myxococcales bacterium
GGTGGGGTGGGGTATATTTTCTTTACCGGGGCGGTGTTTTCGAGCGGTACGCGGACGTTGGGTTTGCAGGGTTGTGTTTTTGGGGGCGGTTGAGGGGACTTTTTGGACATTATCGGGTTGAACCGGGGGGTCGGTCTTGGGTTGGGGATCGTCGTGAGAGGGGGGCGTGTCTTGTGCGGAGAGACTCTCATCGTCAACGTCTGGGGGCAGAACGACGGGGGGGGCTGAGGGGTCGGAGTTGACGGGGTTTGGGGGGATTTGTGTGTGGGCGATGTTTGAAATGGAGATTTGGTCGTCGTCTTGGGAGGGGGATTCGTGTGTGTGGGGGATGGTGGCGGTGTCGATGGGGTCTGGAGTGGAAGCGTCGGTGCAGAGGAAGGCCAGCGTGGCTGTGGAGAGGATCAGGATGGCGGCGATGGCGGCGATTTTGGGGAGTGCGGAGCCGTTTCTGAGGGTTTTGAGCAAGGCGACGGCGTCGGCATTTTCGGGGTCGTATGCGAGGACGATGTTGAGGTTTTCCAGCGCTTTTGGGACGGCGTGGGATTTGACAGCCGTTTTTGCGTCCTCGTTGAGGATGGAGATGATTTTTGGCAGGGAAGTCTGATTAAATGAGTCAGGATCTTTGAAATAGCCAGCGAGGGCGGTGTCGTATTCTTCCATGTGGAAGTGTGCGAGGATGGGGATGAGTTCGTCTTTTAGGGCGCGGGCGTTTGGGAAACGTTCATCAGGTTTTGATTTGAGGCATTTGGCGACAATGCGGTCGATATTCTTTGAGATGGATAGGTTGATGCGGCTCGGAGGCTGGAAGTTGGAGTCGAGGATGGCCTTAAAGATGGCGACTGGGTTTGCGCCTTTGAAGGGGAGCGTGTTGGTGAGCGCGAAGTAAAGGACGGTGCCCAGGGAGAAGATATCGCATGCAAAGGAGTAAGATTTGCCGTCGATAATTTCGGGGGGCATGTGAGCGGGTGAGCCGATGAGGCTTCCGGAAGCGGTGAGTCTATCGGAGTCGAGGATTCTAGCGATTCCGAAGTCTGTGAGCTTCATGATCCCGCGTTCGTCGATCATGATATTTTCGGGTTTGATATCTCTGTGTATGATGTTTGCGCGGTGGGCGTGATCAATGGCATCGCATATAGAGCAAGCCATGGCGATGGCGATTTCGGGAATTTTGGTGGGGTGATTTTTGACGAAGTCGGCGAGGGTTGGCCCGTTGATGAGTTCCATGACGAGGAACTGGGAACCCGTGTTATCGTCTTTTCCGGTGTCGTAGATTTCGACGATGTTTGGGTGATGAAGTTTTGCGATGGCTTCGGCTTCTCGTTTGAAGCGTTCGGCGCTTTCGGGTTGTGAGGCGAGGAATGGGTGGAGGAGTTTGAGGGCGACGCGTCGTTGCAGGCGGATGTCCCGGACGCGGTAGACGACGGCCATACCGCCTCTGCCGATTTCTTTTTCTACTTCATAGCGGTGGGCTATGGTTTGTCCTTCAAGGGATGACACGTCGAATGATGCTTGGTCAAGAAGTTTGGGTTGGATGGGGATGGAGATGACGCCTTTTTTGGTCGGATGAACGGAGGAGGATTGGGGCCGTCCTGATCAGAGAGCTGGGTTTTAGGATAAGGCGTGTCGATGTGCAAGCCCACAAAGTGCAGGAGATGTGCTTGCCTGCCAGTGTGAGGATGGGGTAACGGTATGGTGAAATATGAGGGTGGATGTGTGCCGGAAGGCGATTTGGCCGGGTTTGTTGTGGCAGGGGGAGTTGAATGGAAGAGAATACACGATTTGTGGTTCACAAGAGAAAGTTTTTTGACGGGATTGTCGATTTTGTATCGTTTAGTCATGAAGTCCGTCATCTTGTGGAGATTTTGAACACGGAGATCGAGGCGCCGGAGAAGGTGGTCTTTCGTCCGATATCGCATCCGGCGGGTTTTGTTCGACTGATATCGAAGCGTCGTCTGACGATTGCGGAAGCGTATATTAAGCTTTTGTCGTTGAGTCAGAATGCGGACTATATGGGTCGGATAGAGGCACTTCAGGTTCTCGTTCATCATGTGTGGCATTCTAAGAATTTGTCGATGCCGATCAACACGGCCCGTGTTCAGATAGCGCTGATGAAGAATGCGGTGAAGCTGCGTGGGAATCGTCGTGCGCAGCTTGAGCTGATGAGTGATTTTGCCCGGGCGTCCTATGGGCAGACGAGTGTGATCCGTCGTCTTTTGCGGGAACTGGATTTGATAGAGGTTCCGGAGACGGGGGCGGATTTGTCTCAAATGAGGCTTGGCTGGGATGATCACGTTCACGATTCGATGACGGAGGGGCGCAAGTCTCCGTCGCAGCTGGTTCTGGATGCGTTTATCAAGGGGATATCGCGGATCACGGTGGCCTATTATGATGTGGCGGAGCGCCAGACGTATGAAGAGATATTCATGGCGGGGCGTATTCTTGGGATCCGGGTTCAGATAGGGATTGAGTTCAGCGTTGGCCGTAAATGTGAGCGTGTGCACTATCTTTATGTTCCGCCTCAGGACTGGGAATACGAGGCGCTGAGTCATTTTCTTGATATCAATGAGGCGCGTCTGGCGCCATTTTGGCGAGGTCTGAAGGAAAACGCGGAACGACGACATGCGACAGTGGTCGAGTTGTTATCGAGGTTTAACCGCACGGGTCTTCTTCAGTTCAACGAATCGTATGGGGATCTTTCGGTTCTCCAGATGGAGGCGTTGTCCTGGGAGAGTGTGGAGCGGGTGACGAGCAAGGGACAGGCGAACCGGATTCATCTTGGTCAGGTGATTTATCAGTCGATGCGTCCGGTGGCGCTCAAACGCGTATTATATCTGAAGAATCAGTACAGGACGATTTTGGAGCGTGCGAGTCGTGATGCGTCGTCGTCGTGGGAAGCGGAGCGGTGTTTCAAGCGGTATGAGGAAGCGCTTCGTGCGTATGAGGAACTGACGCCGTCCCTGTGTGCGGAGAAGTACATCGCACCTCAGAAGCAGGTGGACTATGACTCTTCATTTTTGACGGAATCGGACATTCTGCCTCTTTTGTCGGAATGCGGTGGGTATATTGTATTTATTCATCCGCTGTCCCATGGTCTTCAGCGTGGGATAGACATTCTGTTTGACACGTATCGGTACATTACCGATGTGGAGGTGTTCAATCTGGTGGATGCGCTGACGCGCGACACAGTGGAGATTCGGCGGTTTGCATCGTTGCTTTCGGCGCTGCAGGAGGGGACGTCGGAAGCGGTCGAAAAGATGATGAAGGAGTGGCGTCTTGTACCGAAGCCGCAGGAAAGGATTTCGGCGGTGATGGAATTTTTGCGCGAGCGATCGTTGTACATGCGCTGTGCCTCGGATGCGGTGGGGTGGTCGTCGAACATTCCGGGGATGGGATTTATCCATGAGTCGTCTCTTTCGTCGCGGACGCTTCGTCAGATTCGCCGCAGTGGTCATGCGATGCTTCCAGAGCCGGTGACGCATCTGCTTCAGTCTCAGAGCGGGCGAGCGGGCGAGTCAGGGAAGTCGGTGTATTTGATGTCGTCAACGCGGTTTCATCCTGACGCGTTTCCGGCGTCTGCTGGCAAGATTCACCCGATGAATCTGTGGCGTTTATGGCGATATCTGAACATTCATCTTCGCAGTTTTATCATGCTTTTGACGGGCTTTCTCCCGGCATTTTTGACATTTTATTATACACTTGGGGTTTATGGTGGGCTTGGGTATGCGGCTTTATGGTTTCTTCTGACGGGTTTTCGCAATTCGATAGTGGACATGATCGCGTCGGCAGGGCTTTTTCCTGGAGCCTGGCAGCTGAAGTCGATTGACCGTGAGAATCTGAGTGCGTCGTTATTTTTCACGGGGTTTTCGGTACCGATACTGGCACTTGCGAAGTATGGATTTGACGAGGTATGGCATTTTTATGGCTTGTCGGAAGGATTTTTGTTCACGTTTGTGAAGTTCTGGGTGATAGCGTTTACGAATGGTCTGTATCTGGCGGCGCACAATACGCTTCGTGGATTTGACAGGGCGGCGGTACGTGGAAATTTTTTCCGCAGCGTACTGAGCTGGCCGCTGGCGACGGCGGGGTCTTATGTTTTGACGCCTCTTGGTGTGCCTGATGTGGTTCAGTCGAAGATATCGTCGGAAATCGTGGCGGGGATTATCGAGGGGACGGTCAAGAACTTCAAGCAGAAGCGTCTTGCCCGCAAGGCGGTTTTGGATGTGTGCCATCAGCTGACGTCATCGAATACGCTTTGTTCGATGATAGCTCGTCTTGATTTTTTATTTTTCTGGTCTTGTTATACGCAGGCGCGTCGTTATTTGCAGAGATTATTTTGCGGGATGCCTGGGGCTGGTGAACGCGGGGTATCTGGGGAGAGTTTGGAAGAGATTGAGCGGGCGAGGACGATTCTTGTGGATGCGTTTACGACGGAGGGATCGCTGGAATTGCTGACGTACGTGATTTTGGAGTACTGTCCGGAGGAGAATCTGACGATTCTGACGGATTTTGTGGGAGAAACCCATGGTCCGTTTGTGGAGTGGTTGAATCGGAAGTGTGTTCCTTACATGGAGAAGCGAGGGTAGGGGGGTGGTGAGGTCGGTGGTGTAAATTGTTTTTTGTTGAGGCGACGGGGGGTGCGTGTTATAAGACCGCGCGTCTTTGCTCGCGCAAGAGCGGGCGATTCATTTGTCAAAGATCGGCAGGGCATCTGTCGGTTACACACAGAGTGACACGGAGGAAGCAGTAAGATGAATGGTATTCAGCAGGCGTTTGCGTGGGACAATGGCGGCATCTGGATGTATTTGATTGTGGTAGTGTCGGTGTTCTGCCTTGCACTGCTTATAGAGCGCGTATACTACATATTTTTCAAGTTCAGCACGAATGCTCGCCAGCTTATGGAGGCGGTGGCACGCAATGTGATGCAGAACAGCCTTGATGGAGCGATTCAGGTGTGCAATGCGGCGGGTTCGTCAGCGGTGGCACAGGTGGTGAAGGCGGGGCTTGGCCGTGCGAACAAGAGTGAACTTGAGATTCAGAATGCGATAGAAGAAGCCTCTCTTGAGGTGTTGCCGTTGGTGACTCGATTCCTGCCGGCGCTTTCCTCTCTTGCGAACATTGCGACGCTTCTTGGACTTCTTGGAACGATCATCGGTCTTATTGATGCATTTGCGGCGTTGGAAGGTGCGGCACCGGATGAGCGTCAGGCGAAGTTGTCGGCCGGTATTGCAATCGCCATGAACACGACGGCATTTGGACTGATTGTGGCGATTCCGACGCTGTCGTTCCACGTGGTACTTTCGGCGCAGGCGAAAAAGATCATGGACGATGTGGAGCTTTATTCGACGAAGCTTGCGAATCTTCTTTCGGCGCAACGAGTCCGCTAACCTTTGAATCGACGAGAGCCGATTTGATGCATACCGCGCACGGTCCGTGCGCGGCTAACCGATACTGACATTCGACGAGGAGAAGGCGATGGCGCGAGTACACGTCAGGAAGATAGAGGAGGCGGAGGGGCTGAATCTTACACCGATCATGAATATGGTATTGGTGTTGATTCCTCTGATGCTTTTGAACGTCGTCTTTATGACGATAACGGTCATTGAGGTGACGATGCCGCAGCGCGCTGCGGGAGCGGCGCAGAACAACGGCGAGCCTCCGAAGCGTCTGCAGTTGTTTATATCGAAACAGGGCTTTACGATAATGGAAGGGACATCGATTCAGGTTGCGAAGAATGGGTGTCCGGAGGGAGGTCCTACGATATGTCTGTCGAATCCGGAAGCGGAACTTGATACGGACAAGCATGATTGGCTTTCGCTGTACAATGCGCTGATGGAGATCAAGATGAAACCGGACTGGCAGGATCACGAGCAGATCGAGATTGTGGCGGATTCGTCAGTGAATTTTGGGGTTCTGGTAAAGGCGATGGATATTTCTCGCTATCAGCTGGTCGGTGCTGGGAAGGATGACGCCGTGAAGGGCGAAGTGTTTAACAGCGTGGGCGAACTGAATGAATCGCGCATGGTGATGGCCGATGGGATGGACGAGAACGGAAATTCGGTAAAGATGGGTCTTGGGATGTTTCCGGTTGTCGTATTGGGTCTTCCGACGGTGACGCAGTAGCCATGCGTCGCCCCCACTCAATGGGTGGGACGCAGTAGCCATGCGTCGCCCCCACTCAATGGGTGGCAGGTATTTGCGTTTGTAATCATAACATTTCAGTGTATCGAGAGACGAAACAGGATTCATACGATGGCAACAAATATCAGTGCAGAGAAACAGCGCGAGATGGAAGCCGCCCTAGCGGATCGCATCAAGGCGAAAAGGAAGGCGAAGCGAGAGACGGATACGGGCTCGACGGCGCTTGGTCTGAACTCCATGATGGACATGATGACGATTATTCTCGTTTTCTTGCTGAAGTCCTACGGAGAGGAGCCGATAGTGATACTTCCGAACACGGATGTTCCACTGTCGGTGGCGGAAGTTCTTCCTAAAGACATGACGGTTCTGACGATCAACAAGGAGGGTATATTCCTTGTTCGGCAGCGCATTCTTGATATTGAGGATGGCAAGGTTCCCGGGAACTTCAAGAAGGGTGGTGAAAGTGGTCTGATCATAGAACCGCTTGAGAATGAGCTTCGTAAAGAGGTCGAGAAGCTGAAAGGGATAGCGAATGCTTCTGGCAAGGCGTTTGAAGGCGATATGACGATCATTGCGGATCAGTCGACGAACTACCGTTTGTTGGTTGAAGTGATGCAGACAGCGATAGGCACCGAGTTTAAGCGATTCCGATTCGCCGTGATTCAGGGGTCCATGGCGCAAAGCGGCCGTTATGCGGCGGCACCGGCCCTGAATTAGTTCCGTTTTTGTGGTGGGTGTTCCTGTTCATGAACGCCACCACATTTTTAATCCATACGGTGGAGAATCTGCGCGATGCCCGTGCAAGAAGCGAAGAAATTTCTACGGATAGGCGTTTTTCGAGGCAAGCAGCAGCTGGAAGAACGTGTCGTCCGCGAACGCGTTTCGGTGAGCGTAGGACAGGAAGATTCCTGTACGTTTACAGTGCTGTCCTCAGCCGTTCCCAAAAAATGGAACCTGTTTGTCCATGACTCAGGCAACGATAAATATACGCTTCATTTGAAGCGTTCAATGCATGGTCGTGTCGTCGTCGCAAACGGTTCTACCATCATTCTCAATGATGATCTCCAACCCGGTAATGGCGTCAATATTATCGGCGACGAGGTCTATATCACGTTGACGAACAGCTCTCGTGGACGCATCGTCATTGGCAAGATCAACATTCTGTTTCAGTTTGTTTCAAATCATGACGAGAAGGCCGTTGCCCGGATTTTGCTCCAGGGGTCTGGGGGTTCGAGTCGTATCAGCGAAATTTTGCCTAGAGTCCTTGCGCTCAGCCTCCTTTTTTCGTTGTTGTTTCACCTGGTTCCGCTCATTTATGTAGGGGTGCAGGATTGGCCTCGCGATGATGAGCTTCTTTTCGTCGCCTCCTGGATGAAAGAGGTAAAAATTCAGGAGATGCAGGTGATCACTGAGGATGAGGAAGAACCGGAGCCGGTGGTGGTCGAGGATACTACCGAGGTTTTGCCCTCGGTGGAGCCCAGCCCAGAACCGAGTTCGCCGGAGCCTGGCACTGTGAGCAGAAGCGAGCTCATGGATCAAATCACCGACAAACACCGGGAACAGGGGGCCATGATTACGGCCCAGATCCTTGGCGTGGATGGTGGTGTTGAGGGATTTTATGCCGATATGCTGAGTGGCAATGCGCACATTGCCGATATGTCCGATATCGCGGCGGGCGATATTGGTACGAGCGCGTCTGGGAATTTGCTCAATCAGCTTGCAGCCGCCGAGGGTGGGTCAGGCGCAGGTCTGATGGGGCTTGATTCAGGAAAAGGCAACAGTGGTCCCAAAGTCGTCGTCGACAATAAGGCCAAAAATAACACCCAGCGTGCCAAAGTCGAATTTAAGATGACGGATAAAAGTGATTTTGCAGGCAGTCCTCCTCCAGGTAGCAAAGAGGCCATCGAAGGGATGTTCCGCAAAAAACAGGGCGACATCAAATCGTGCTATCAGCGCGTGATGAATGCCCAGGGGAAGGCGGCCGGCCGTTTTGTTATCGCAATTACGGTGACGAAGGAAGGCACCGTGCTCAAGGTGGACAAAATCGAAGATCAAATCGGGGGCGAGATGTTCCAGTGCGTGCGTCAGCGCATCATGAACTGGAAGTTTGGTGTCCTGAAAGCTCCGATTGCGTTCAAGAAGACCTGGGTGTTCAGCTAGTCAGAAGGAAAAATATCAGGGGTATGCAGAGAATTGCATACCCCTTTTTTTGTATGGTTTGGAGTGTTCGGACGCGTTCCGGGGATTCTGTAAATCCGATATGTGTTTTTTGGTGAGGGGGAAGTCTCCCCCTGAGCGGCTATTGAAGCAAGGGGCCTCAGCCCCTTGCTTCAATACGCCGCTACCCCCTCTTCTTATTTGACCCAGGGGTGTTGAGAGAAGGTTTTGATCGGCTTTACGTATTGTATAAAACGCCATGCATTCCGATGACGAGCCGTTCCCATGCCAGGAGCTCGTTGACATTGCCCAGAAACGCGTCCTGAATATCCTGAATGAGCGTGGCCGCGCGTTGCAGGGACTGGCATGTGGTGTGTGGGAGTCGTTGAGTCATGCGTTCGCGATAGTGTTCCAGGACGATGGGTTCATTTGGGGCGGTTTTCATCACAATCAGATCGCGGATATAAGTCAGGAGCAGTGCCAGCAAATGTTCGGAAAGGGATTTTTTGCCTTTGAGCGTGGCGGCAATGGAAAAGGCGTGAAGCGTGGATTGTGTGTTTAGAATGCCCTCAAAGGTGTCGAGGAGTTCTCTCTGATAGTCTTCATTGGCGAGTTCCAGTGCAGCGCCGAGGCTTCCGTCTGCCAGGGCGGCGATTTGACGGGCCATTTCTTGGGATTGGCCTTGTTGTCTTAAAAACTGTACGACGGTTTGATGTTCAAAGGGTGCAAAACGAATCAATTGACACCGGCTGGTGATGGTGGGTAGGAGTCTTTGAATTTGTGAGGTGATGAGAAAAAACGTGGTGTGGGGTTCCGGTTCTTCGAGGGTTTTGAGAAGACAGTTTGCCGCGGCATCTTGCATCTTGTGAATGTCATGAATGATGACGAAGCGCCGTTGGGATTCATAGGGAGGAAAAGCGAGTTTTCTCTGCAGTTCTCGGATGGCGTCAATTTTGAGCGTGGCCGTGTCGGTTTGTATTTCGATGAGATCGGGGTGAGCGTTGTTTTTGACGCGATTACACTGGGGACAATTTTGGCATCGGGCGGGCGTTTCAATGGAGGAGTGCACACACCATAGGGTTTGTATCATGGCGCGGGCGAGCATGGCCTTTCCGATTCCAGAGGGACCTGAGAGAAGGAGGGCGTGGTGAAGGCGTCCAGTTTTTATGGCATGCAGGAGTCCATTTTTCACGGATTCGTGTCCGAGAATGTCAGGGAAGAGGTTTTCCATTTCAATATTCATTCTGAAAGTGGTTCATGAGGTCAAAAAAGGGCAACGCCCTGAGGCGTTGCCCGCGTTTGGATTCGACAGAATACTGAAAGGTTATTTTTTCTTTTTGCGATTGTCTCGCGCAAGTTTTCTTTTTTGTTTTTGTTCTTTGGTGAGGGGCTGTCGTGCCATCATGTTTCCCTGGAAGCCGGGCGGGGTATATCCTCTGGGCAGGTTTGCAAACATCTGGGAGGGGTCGGGTTCAGGCAACGCAGACTCTACCATAGATCCGAAAATGCTTGAGAAGTCCATGCTTGAGAGTTGTCTCAGGGAGTTGAGCTGGGCGAGTCCGGGTATTTTTGACAACCAGCTGGTATTTGATCCAAGCCGTTCCATCATTTTTCGCATGAGTGTGAATCGCTGCATGAGGTCGGTGACGTGTTTGAGCGTCATTCCGGAGCCTTTGGCGACGCGCATCTGTCTTGAGCGGGCGAACATGAGGTCTGGGTTACGTCGTTCTTTTTCGGTCATGGACTGGATCATGGCTTTGATGCGTGTGATCTCGGACTCGTCGATGTTGACCTTGTCCGTCATGCCGGAGAAGAAGGGCATGCGTTCCATGATGTCGCGCACGGATCCCATTTTTTGAATCATGTTGAGTTGGTCGAGGAAATGGTGGAAATCGAAGTTTCCGGAGAGCATTTCCATGGCATCTTTTTGGGCTTTTTCTTCATCGACGACGCGTTCGAAGTCGATCATGATATCGACGATATCGCCGAAACCGAGGATACGGCTTGAGAGGCCTTCGGGTCTGAAGAGTTTGAGTTTTTCGATTTGCTCACCTTCACCGATGAACCGGATGGGTTTACCGGTGACTTCCTTGATGGAGAGGGCGGCGCCGCCTCTGGCGTCGCCGTCGAGCTTTGTCATGATGAAGCCATGGAGGTTGAGTTTTTCGTTGAACTGGACGGCGGTATTGACGGCGTCGCGCCCGATCATGGCGTCGCAGACGAGGAGGATGTTTTCGGGTTTTGTTTCTTCGGCGATTTCAGAGAGTTCGCTCATGAGGACGTCGTCGACGGCGAGTCGACCTGCGGTATCGAAGATGACGAAATCGCACCCGATTTTACGGGCATGGGCGATGCCTTCCTGGCAAATATCGACGGGGTCGGCGTTATCTCTGGTGTAGACAGGGACGGAGATGGATTCGCCGAGGACCTGGAGCTGTTTGGCGGCAGCGGGCCGATAGACGTCGCCGGCGACGAGCAGGGGGGTTGCCTTGTATTGTTCTTTGAGCCAGAAGGCGAGTTTTGCGGCGGTGGTGGTTTTACCGGAGCCCTGCAATCCGACGAGCATGATTTTGGTGGGTGTTTTTCCCATGGTGATGGGTTCTTCGTCGACGGGCCCCATGAGGTTTTCGAGTTCTTCCTGACAAATTTTGATAAAATGTTGTCCGGGTGTGACCTTGTGCACATTGCCTTCGGCGTCTTTTGCGGTGACGCGAACTTCCTCGCCGATGGCGCGTTCTTTGACGCTGTTCAGGAATCTCTTGACGACGTGATAATTGACGTCGGCTTCGAGCAAACTTGCGCGAATGGCGCGCAACGCCTCATCGATGTTGGACTCGTTGAGTTCTCTGATTCCGCGCATGCGTTGCGAGATGTCGCGAAATCCTTTGGAGATCGTTTCAAACATAATATTACTCTTTACAATGATTGGCGCGTCATGCGCGTGGGAGATGAAGGACTGGTCTGGCCTTCAAAAATGCGTGCGCAATACTAAGGGTATTGAGGTTTATCGTCAAGGAATTGGGCGGCATCATAGAAAAACCGCCGCGTATCGAGGGCTTGTCCCGAGATAGCGGCGGGCGCCGAGCGTATGCGCCCTGTGGGGCGCATAGCGGCGCGCAAGGAAAACGGGCTATGGTGTGTTTTTGCGTTTCCGCAAGGGGATGAGCGCGAGGAGGGTTATGAACGGGAACCACCAGGCGTTTTGCGGGATTATGGGGGAAGCGGCACAAGTGGCCTGGATGTCGCCGTTTTGGTCTGGGATGAGGGGGACGTCGAGAGTGATGGGGACATCGTAGGATTCGTTCTGGATGTTTGCGCGCAGGACGTAGTCGCCGGAGGGGATGGTGGTCGGGGCGTCGAGGTGGCAGTTCCAGAGTCCGGCCGGATCGGCGAGGGTGGTGCATGTGGCGGAGACGGTTTGCGCGTTGGAGAGGAGTTGGACGTCGACGGGTGTGCCGGGGGTTGCGGTGCCGGAGACGTCGAGAGAGCGGGTCTTGAGGAGGTCGCCGGGCGTGGGGCTGGAGATGGCCAGGGGAACGGTGGTCAGGAGGTCGATGTCGCGGGTGGCGGTGAGTCCTTCGTCGTCGACGACGGCCAGGTGTATGCTGAAGAGGCCCGGGGTGGCCGGGGCGTCGAACTGGATGACGGAGGTGTCGCCTGGGGTGGCGAAGGAGAACTGGACGTCTGGCGACCACCAAATAAAGGAGACGCGCCCTCCGTCGGGATCGTAGGATTGGGAGGCGTCGAGGGTGATGGGGGTTGAGACGGCGACGGCGGCGGGGTGGTCGGCCAGGACGATGACGGGGAGGCCGTTGTCGGGCAGGGTGCAGGCATGATCGACGCATGTGCCGATGTAGCAGTCGTCGTCGGAGGTGCATGTGGTCATGCAGGTGGCCTGTTCGTGACAGCGATAATTTCCGCACGAGGTGGCGACGGGGGTGCAGACGGTGTCGACGCATGTGGCCGAGACGAGAAGGTTGTTGGTGCATGAGGGGGCGGCGCATGGCGAACCGTCCGGGAGGGGGTGTGAGGTACAGCCGAGGGTTTCGTCGCAGAGGTTTGGGGCGCAGGCGTTGCCGGAATCGGGGCAGAGAACGTCAGACCATGCGAAGTTATCGCGGGACGGATCGCATGTCTGGCAGGCGGAGGCGCCGGAGGAGCCGCTGGCGTAGCATGTGTGGTCGATAAGGCATGTGTCGGCGGTGTAGCATGGGGCGATGCGGTTTGAGAAAATGTCGACGCGTCCGAGGTTGTCGATTTGGGTGGTGGCTGTGGATGCGTAGGGGGCGCCGATGATGAGATCGGACCATCCGGATGCGTCGAGCTGGGCGACGGCGATGTCTCGTCCGAAATCGTCGTTGATGGCGGTGGCGACGTTGGAGACGTAAGTCCAGTATGGGGTTTGGCTGAGGCCGGTCTGGGTGCCCATGTAGACATACGTGTATGCCTGGGCGCGTCCGGTGGTGGACTCGGAGGCCCGGAATCCTGGGGCGCCAACGATGAGGTCGGGGCGTCCGTCGTGGTTGACGTCGTCGATGACGACAGAGGAACCGAACCGCGCGCCGCCGCGTCCCGGGGCGGCACTCCACAGGACGTCGTCGCCGGAGAAGGGCATGCCGGCGCCTGGATTCCGCAGAATCTCGACGCGGCCTTCGCGTTTGGCGACGGTCTGGAACATGGGTTCGCCGACGATGAGATCGAGGGCGCCGTCGCCATCGATGTCGGCGGTCGCCACGGATTCGATGGCGGCCCCGCTGGGGCCGACGAACCTCGGTCTGGAGGGGACGAGGGCGCCGTCTTTCCAGGCATAAAAATCGATGGCGCCCGAGATAAGACCGTCGTCGCCGGGCATGTAGGTGTTGTCGATGACGAGGATTTCCGGTGTCCCGTTGAGGCTGGCCAGTACGACTTTGTGTCCAAAACTGCTGGCGCTGTCGGGGGCCGAAACGCCGGCCTGTTCGGTGAGGGTGCCGTATTGGTTGCAAATGTCGAGTGCGACACTGACGCGTCCGGGAAGGTAGTTGTAGCTTTCATCCAGGGGCATGGAGGCGTAGACGAGATCGAGGGTTCCGTCGCCGTCGACGTCCCCGACGGCGATCGACGTGCCGGCCACGGCAAGGGGCGAGGCGGTTTTGAGGTCGCGAATGAGTTTCCACGATTTGTTCCAGCCCCATATCGAGATGCCGCCCTGCATCTGCGTTCCGGCGGTTGGCATGGAGGCAATGAGGATATCTCCGATGCGTTTGGAGGTCGCCATGCCTTCGCAGAAGTTCCCGGTGACGAAGTCATAGCCAAAAGCGTCGAGTTCGTCGCCAGGCCGTGTGATGACGAAACTGGATGTGCCCACGCCCGAAGGCGTTCCCCAGCGTCCGTAAATGGTGCCATGCGCTGTGGCAAGGGGGGACCGGCTGGAAATCACGTCGACGGCATAATTTCGGAAATTGCCTGTCCCGACGCGGGCGCCAAACAATCCGTTCGGCGTGCTGTCTGGTGAGCCCCACGTCTCCACCACAGCGTCCGCGTCGGCCCACGGCGCGCCGCCAAGTTCGCCCAGATTCCGTACATGAAGGGCGCCGGATTGCACGCCGGTTTCGCATTCTCCGTTTTGACAGAACGACGAATCTTCGGAACACCCAGCGATCGCCGTACACAGACACAGCACGAATAGCCGTTTCATAAGTCCTCCAGAAAATTGAGGAGATACCTCCACATGTCCAACGCATCCAGGGAATTGGCCCCGGCAATCATGATTCAGTGTGACGCTTGGCGTTTGCCTCGTGCCGCTTGGCGTTTGCCTCGTGCCGCTTGGCGTTTGCCTCGTGCCGCTTGGTGTTTGCCTCGTGCCGCTTGGCGTTTGCCTCGTGCCGCTTGGCGTTTGCCTCGTGGGCGTCCATATCGTCAGCCCCAGCTTTTGGGGATTGCACCGACATCCTTAGAATACCACAAAAAAGCCGCCCAAAAGGGCGGCTTGACGTGCTTTTTTATCGGTGGTCTGAGGAAAACCGTTTGCCTATGAACGGGCGGATTCTCCCTCAGCTTTTTTTTGTGACGGATTCATCCAGTGGCGGGCCAGGAAAAGCGCCACCGGGGAAACGAGGGCGATACAGGCAAAAATGAACCACATCGTTTCGGGATGCTGGATGCCTTTGGCGGGCATGAAGATCTGCATGAAATGCCCCGCATACAGACCGACGATGAATTTGGTGAGAAACCACGGCAACTGGGCAATTCCGATATACGCGCCGACGTGTTCCTTGGGCGCAATTTCCGCCACGTGCTGTAAAAATCTCGGCTGCCACATCGACTCGCCGATGGACATCAGGAGGACAAAAGACAAAAATGTCGCAGGATGTTGTCCCAGACAGAGCAAAAATGTCGGGACCGCCATCACGGCCGTGCCGATGATCATCATTTTGTAAACGTTGGAACGGGCTGTCATGGCCGCAATGACCGGGGCCGCAATAAAGACGATCAGTGGATTGAGATTGCTAAACGTTTCGAAATTGTCCGAAATGGTCGGATAATTCGTGTAGCACCGTTCGAGATAGGCAGGCACGAGAATGTTTTGATAGGCAAACAGGGTCTGCACGGGAATGAGTATAAAAATGAAAAAATCGAATTTGAGGTCGGCCAGCGGGTGTTCCTTGATGCGCTGAATGAGCGATTTGCCGGAATGGGCTTTTTGTTCGTCATCGTGCGTTTCGAGCGCTTCGTGGGGTTTGCTCTTGGAACGATAAATGAGGAAAATGTAACAAATAAAGGCAAAGACCATGATTCCGGCAATATAAATCAGGCTTCCCGAATAACCGTTGTTGCCCATGTATAACGCGGAGACTTTACGTATGGGAGGCAACATCAGCCCGATGATGAACGCGCCAAGATTCATCCCGGCATAGAGCATGGCGTACGCGACGGCCGAGGCCTTCTTGTCCGAAAACTGCCGGGTCGCCGTATAAATCGAAGGCTGATACAGTCCGTAAGCCAGCGCCACAAACAACAAAGCGCACGCGACTGTCACAAATAGCGGTGATGTCAGCCCCGTGCCCGCACTCTCGCCGAGGACGGGTTCGGCAAATCCGATGACGACGCGCCCGGCCAGCAGTACCGCGAGCGCAATTCCCATGGCCTTTTTGGCCCCGAGTTTGTCCGTCACGCCGCCAAACAGGAGCTGCGAAATCGTCACGATCATCATGAATGCCGTCACCACGTAGGAAGCGTACTTGTCCTCCAGCCCGACATTCTCGTTCATGTAAAGGACGAGATAGGTGAGCGTGCCAAAATACGCCATGCCCTCAAAAATATTGATGAGGTTGATGCCGATGATTTCCTTCGGCGAGTGGACGAAAGCCCTGAAGGTGTTGAAGGTCTCGCGGAATCCCTTGGCGACGGCCTGGCCAAACGTCACGGCCTCTTCGGGAACGGGCGGTTCGGGCTCCGGCATGGCCATCGTCTTGCCGCTTTCGGGCTCAAACAGCGGGCCGTTTTTCTCCTCGGATATCTCTTTTTCGAGTCGCGGTTGTTCGTTTTTTTCGTCTTGCACGGGTAAATCCTTGTGAATGCAGGCGCGTCAGACGTTTGTCTTGTGGTGGCGTGCCCGGGTTATGGTGATGGTGGGCGCGAGCTATCCGCCTGCGGCGGATACGCCCTGCGCGCGGCGGCTATGTCGCATGACGCTCCATACGCCGCCGCCGTCCTTCTGCGGCGAGCGGTATGACTCCAAAGGCATCCAAAATACCATTCAAAAAATGCCTTTTTTTATCCGCTCGCCGATTTTTGACCTGAGGTGCGGTGGCCGCCCAAGGGCGGCCGCCACAAGGATTATTCGTAAACCGTGGCCCACTTGGCCTCGCGCGTCACCGGCTGAATGGCCTCGAGGTTCAGGGCGACGGTTGTGATTTGTCCGGCGCCGGTCTGTCCCAAGAGTTTGTCTTGTTCATTGGCCTTGACACCGGGGTCCGTCGTCTGCCCCGTCATGGCGACGAGTTGAGGCGCGGCTGTCGAGGAACCTTCTTTTGACAGGCACGTCATTTGTTTGGTGATTTCAAGACCATAAATACGGGTACCCGCGATTTCGATGTATGATTCTTCTTTAAACGGGGTCTTGGTGGCTTTATCGATGAACTGATTGCCCATGTTCTGAGCAGTGGCCTGTTCATAGTGCACGGAATTCCCCAGAGCAGAACTCATTTTATAGATGCGCGCAGAGCCCAAACCACAGGTGGAAACGGACTCATCGTCAGCCACATAAGCCGGGAAGTAGGCGTCAAAATTGTAAATAATGGGGGCACCGGTCATTTTTTGTCGCGAAAGGATTGTTTCTTTGGAGATAGGATCGGTTTTACGTGCGACGAATTTCGTATTCTTCTCGAGTTCCACGCCATTAATTTCACTTTCATCACTTGCGCTTTTGTTGAAGACGATGGCCGTCGGTTTGAGTTGTGCGTAAATGGACTCGTTATTAAGCGTGTATTTTCCATTCCCGTCGGGCACGTCAAAGAACATAGCGATGTAATTCTTCTGGTCACTGTTGATGATGAAATTTTCGTTAGATCCGGTGCCGAAGGCAATTTGAATGGTATCATAAGCGGCATAATCTTTGTTGAAACGCGCCACCGCAGGTCGTTCGGTAATCCTTTCGTAGTTGAGACCACCGGACAAGCTACCGCCATCAAGAGAGGATGCTTTGAATACGGGATTTTGAATGGGGAATGAGCCTGCAATATTGACATCATTGCTTGCCCATTTGTCGGGAGTGCCTTTGAGATTGATGCGGTAGAGGTTTCCGATATCGTCGCCGACGTAGAGGAGTTGTGCCGTCGATTTAAATGTGCTCGGGTAGACTTGCGGAGAACCGCTGATGGCGTGGTCAAAGTGGAATGTCTTGACGATGAGATCTTCTTTGGAGTTGGGGAAGAGTCTCACGACGTAGAGGACTTTGCCTGTTTCGTCATTGGCCGTTGTCGTATTGCCTTTGGGGACGCCGCCCGGGAGGATGGCGACGGGTTCGATCATCGCTTTGCCGTCGACGAGGCTCGTCGTGGCGTAGGTAATGATGGGTTCGGCGTAGGTGTAGCCCATCTGGAGGAAGGGGAATCCTTCATTGGAGGCCAGCTTGCTCTGTGCGAGGACTTCGGCACTGGAGACCGTGGCATTATCGCCGAGATCTTTGTGGGTGGTTGGATTTTTGGTCGGTTGCCATGTGGGGCCGATTTCCCAGAGAATGCGCGGTTTGGCGGGGTCGGTGATATCAAGGGCGTAGTAACCGCGGGCACCGTCTCGGAATCCTCCGACGACGACCGTACGCCAAGCGTTGACGACGTTCGTCTTGCCATTTTTGTAGGTGTCTTCAGGATATAGCACTGGGTCAGCGTTTGCCGGAAGGAGAACGTCCTGGACAACAGGGCTCGCGTTCACGTATTTGTTGGGTTCAAACGACGTCAGGCGCTGGATAGTGGGCAATACGGATTTGGGGATAAAGCCCCAAAGTTCCTGCCCTTCGGTGATGGTTGCGGGGGCGTTTTTGGCACCATCATTGAGGGCTTTGGGTGAATACTTGCCGTCACCACTAACTTTGAACTGAGTTTCATTGTTGGAACCCAATACAAAGGCGTGGAGCATGCCGTCATTGGCACCGGCCAACAGCATGGTGTCGCGATCCCAGTATTTCTGGCTCATGGCGGCGTAGTTATGGCCACGGTAAGCGCGCGTCGGCGGTTCGACGACGACAGGCGTGGCGTATTCGATGCTACCAAGCCGTTGGTTTGCCACAAACGAACGGGCGTCACATGATTTGACGGTACCTTGAACGCATTCGCCAGCATGGCAGACGAAATCCGGACCGCTTAAGCGGCAATCGGCATGTTTGGAACAAGATGATTTGCGGTCGACAGCAACGTTTGCAATACATATTTTGCCACTTGACATGGATGTGCATGAAGACAGCGTTTTGTCGGTGCAACGTCCGAGTTCGCACATGAGATTGCTCCCGTCCGGAGCATTGACATTGCAGTCAAAATCGTTGACGCATTCGTAGGGGCTCAGAATATAGTTGGCGCTTGCGGCATACGAATCGATGGATTTGTTGTACTCATTTTCGCAGGCGATGGTTTTCTTTTCGACATCTTTGGTCAGATAGTTGAACGCGCTTCCGCTGACTGCGTTGGCGATGAGGCCGGCGGTCTTGCCATCGATGTTTTGGGCACTCAAAGGCACGATGTCTGGGGTGAGTTTGTATCGATCAGTGGCATAATCGCCGGTGAAAATATAACGCGATTGCAGACATGTGGTCGATTTGGAAGTTGCCTTGGCACATGAGGAGAGACGTTGTGTCAGCAAATTTGACATATCGATTTCATAATCGGAATCGATTTCAAATTTTCCGGCGGAATCGCCGGCCCCTGAGCCGTTTTGGCACAATGTGGCTTTTCGGTAGAGAATGGATTTTGGAATATTGCCCAAGGTGCTGTTATAGCCCGAATAAACGTTATACCAGCCGCTGGTGAAGTTTTTATCGTATTTGGCATAGCCGTTAAGCGGACGATAGCTGATGGCCGAAGTATTGACAACTCTGGTTTTGCTCACGACGGACTGGGTAATATCAGACATGAATTCGCTGAGCGCCTTGCGCAACGCCGCGCCGTCGCCCGCGTTGATGAAACAGTATTTGTGATGTTTGTCGAAATTCTTCACGAACTGATAATATTTACTGCTTTCCAATGTTTCATCTTCGTTAGGATCGATAAACTCACCTTTTTCATTGTAGCATGTACCGCCTTTTAAAGCCATTTTGTTTAACACCGTGGCGGCTTGTCGGTTTTCGTCAGTGCAACTGTTGTCGCCATCGAGACATGGTGCGGCAGAGCCAAACTGCGCATAACCGACGACATAGACGGGAACGCCATTTTTGTAGAGATGGAAAGCGTCGTGCCAGACCTGTTTGGAATGGCCGTGTTTTTCTTTGTCATCGTCATCGGTACCGGTCAGACCAGAACCGTTTGGGCCACCGTCAGAGATGAATACGACGGCTTTTTTTCGACACGGATAGTAGTCGTCTTTGGTGGGCGCTGCTCCGTAGGCGAGTTTTTGTGAAATGAGGTTTGGATCGGCATTGGCGAGGTTATCGGAGGAATCAAGACCGAACATATAATAGAGATCGGCCAACACTTCGCCGATAGGCGTGGATGATGTCGATTGATAGGTGCGCACCTTTTCGATAAGAGCGCGGTTGCTGTCCTCAATGCTGTCCTCGTCATTTTGAACAGTAGGATAGACGAGCGGGGCGTCTGCATCAATATGAGAGTCCCACATGCCTGAATCGAGTGAACAGTCTGATGGTTTTTTATAGGGAATTGCACTTAACTTTCGTCCATAAATATTGTGTCCAATTTTTGTTGCACTAGGATAGGAATCGTAACCATAAATATGAACAGGCTCACCACCGGATCCGTCAGTGGTGTATTCCATATTGGAGCTGATAATGGAGAATGAATCGACACCGTCAATTTTTCCATTATATTTTACCCGTGCTACAGGATATACACCAGAAGCACGCCATGTTCCAGAACCAGGATTTCCTGTGGTAATTTTTGCAGAACGGTTAAAGGAATTTGTCACGGGGCAGGAATTGGCATCAAGATAGGAAATTTCAGCACGAAATCCATCGGGCTTGTTATTTCGGGCAGCCCAACTGTGTACGCTAAAGTCGAACACATTTCCTGCTTTCATTTTGCTTGTATCTTTGTAGTAAATATTTTCAACACCAACGGGTTTGTTGTTGTAAAAACCATCGACTCTAACGCCATACCATGGTTGAGTAATATCAACGTCTAAACGGCCACCATGCGTAGAATATCCTCTGTCACCGAAATAGATATGATAATCGTAAGATGAGGCATACTTAGACGAGTCGTTCGCTTTTGCAGTGGCTTCATCTCTAAATTCCCAGCAGTGGGAGTCGAGGTCGGAGTTGCTATTATAATCGCCTTCGTCCCATACCATGGTAAACCGAAGAGCAACGTCCTTGACGGCGCCGCCGGCAGCTGCGGCCACCGCTTTGAGTGGTGAGTCTTTGGATGCTGTGGAACCGGCACTACCGACGGCCATGCCGGCGAAGCCGAATTTGACGAGCGACTGGTAGGCTTGAATGATGCCGTTGTCGTCGTAGGCTTCGTTGACTTTTTGTGCCGCAGCAATATTGCTGGCGTAGTTGGATACATTATCAATTTTCGGCTTGGCGATTTGTTTTGCGCCACGAATGGTTTTAGTTTTGTAGAAATATCGGCATCCTGAAGCATCGCAATTCCATTCCGGAAATGGCATGTTGAGCACGTCGCTTGTACTTTCCATTCTGACGCGTTTTCCGGCACTCATGTTTTTGGACGAACCAATGATTTCGCCCAATGCGGCCGTCAGTCGCGTTTCGTTTTTGCCTTCATCAATGAAATCGTTCATGGAACCCGACGTGTCGAGGACCATGAAGACGATGGGTTTCATGTCGGCATCCTGGTTTTCGGCGAATGCCTGGGTTTCAAGCAGCCCCATGCTGGAGGCCGCGACGAGTAATGTCGTAATATAGCGCGATTTGTTCATGATCCACCCCTTGCTGGAAGAGCCCGTGGCGGTGGCGAGCCGCCAAAATTTGACCAGTCTTAACTTATAGCGAATTTGCAGAAATTGTGCATAACTTTTCCACGTTTTTCTCGCATTCTGGGGTATGGTACAGTCCCAGAGACTGGGGGAGGGATCATGGGGTGGATTCGTGGATTTGTCTGTGGAGGTCGAATGTTGCGTCATTGGATGGTAGGCGGGTGTTGCATAGCCCTCGCGTTGGTTTGCGGTTGTCACCGCGAAGAGAAGATCGAAAATGTGCCCGTCGAGGATGTGCCCGTCAGTTCCCCGCCGTCGGAAGAGGACGGTCGTGAAGCCGATTCCATGACGGACAGTCAGGGCGTTCGCCTGGCAGATGCAGATGTCCGTATTTATGGCGCCGTGGTTCCAAAAGGAAGCGAGGTGATCTCAACCTCGGACCGGGAACAGAGACTCATCGCACCCAATATGGATCGGCGCGACATCGAACGTTTTTTAAACAAATATTTCCCATATCAGAAAATAGATTACTACCGACAGACACAGATCTTTGAAGTGCATTCCCAGCTCAAAGAGGAATTTGAAGATGGAGGGATTGTCCCCGATTTGAACCCCTTGGTCTTTAAACCCGAAACGCCGGTTTTCATCACCGTGTTCTATAGCAAGCATGATTCGCGTTATGAGTGGATTTACCACAATCCCACCCCGACACCAGCGATGATTCGTGAAATGCCGGAGGATAATGAAGTGCGCTATGTGGGTGGGCGTTCTCCCCTGGAGGACTATGTGTCCACACCGCAGGAGTTCGAAAAAATTTGCGTGACGTGTCGCGAGATGAAAGCCGCCTCCGATCCAAATGCCGGCCAGGTGTGTGAGCAATGCCTCAAAGGTGCGGCACAGTTTTCGCCCGAAGAAATCCAGAAATTCCGTTTGACCGATCAGTGATTTTTTTTGTGTGTGGGGGGACGAAGTCCCCCCACACCCCCCGAAATGCGAAAAGGGCACAT
>CAMCLY010000034.1 GCA_945875805.1 uncultured Myxococcales bacterium
AGGTGGTGAGGATTGGGGGGGGGCGTGTGGTGTTGGGGGCGTTCGCATAAACGCCCCCTACCGCCGAAGGCGTATGTCATGGGGTGGGGAGATCTTGGGATGGTATGGCGATGAGGGGGGCAAAGTATTCGGGGCGGTGGAAGTCTGGGGTTGGGGTGTCGATGGGAAAGGCGGCCATGTAGTGTGGGGTATTGGCGCTGGAGGCGCATTTATAGAGGTTTCCCATGAGGATGTCTCCGGGGTGTGCGTCGATGCGTGGGAGGGGGATGTCGATGGCGAGTGCCCAGGCGCATGGGTTTTGATTGGGGGTGGCACGGCAAAGGACGTGGCGAGGGATTTGGGCGTATTGGTGGGGGAGAAATGGGCGCCTTGAGTGGCGCGAGGTTCCAAATTCGGCGAGGCAGATGCCGAGGGGATTGCATTCAAAATTGAAGTAGCCGTGAGCGCTGGCGACAAAGAGTTCGACGCATGAGTCTTGCCAGCATGGCTGTCCGTCCTGGGTACAGGTGCAACGATAGCATGAGGCGGGTTCGAGGACGTCGAAGCGGACGTGCAGGGTGTCCGTGGTGCATGAGAGGGTGGCGCGGACGTTTGGGAACGCGAGGTGGGGCGTCCATTGGCGCTGGGGGAGGAGTGGAAATGAAGCTTGGGTTGTGCACATGAGGTATGAAGGGGTTTTGGGTGAATCGGGGTGAAGCAGAAGTCGGATGGTGGAGGGGGTAGCGGCGTATGCGCGCAAGGCCGAAGGCCTGAGCACATAGACGCGTAGGGGGAGACTTCCCCCCACACACGGATCAGAAAATGGCGGATGGGACTATTTTCAAACAGAAGAGAACCGTCAAGGGCATAGAAACATTTCTGTGGAAGCGCAAAAAAGGTGAACGGCAAGGATAATGGCTTGACGGTTTTTTTAAATATTTCTATAAGCCCGCGCCGCTGTATCTACGGAAGAAATTCCGGGGAGCGGCAAGAGGAGTGAATCACAAAGAGGAAGCTGTGTTTAATTTGGAACGCAGTGCAAAGGAGGAACATGGATTGAACACGTTTGGCCGCCACCTTTTGGTAGAATATTATGACTGTGACAAAGAGATTCTGAACAACCTGGATGCCATTGAAGCGCTATTTGTGAACGCGGCGAAAGCGGCGGATGCGACGATGGTCCAGTCGACGTTTCACCGTTTTTCGCCACAAGGCGTGAGCGGTGTTGTGGTGATAGAGGAATCTCATCTTTCGATACATACGTGGCCGGAGCATGGTTATGCCGCCGTAGATTTTTATACGTGTGGCGCGAGTGATCCGGAGAAAGCGCATCCGGTTCTCGTGGAAGGACTTGGTTCGAAACGGTATGAAATGATGGTGATCAATCGCGGGGTTCTGCCTCCGCGTCAGTCATTGAAACTCGTTCGTCAGGAGAGCTGGGGGATAGAACCCGCGATGAAGATAGTAGGAGAGTCGCTGTGATAGTCGTAAGGCCTAAGGGATTTTATCTCGTATCTGGTCATGCCGAAGGGTATATGCCGCTGAACGCGTTTGATCTTGCGTTGATCAACAGCGGGGTGGGCGATACGAATTTGGTCCGGATGAGTTCGATACTTCCGCCTCATGCGAAGAAGATAGAGCCTGTTCGTCTTCCTGGAGGGGCGCTTGTTCCGGTTGCATACGCGGACATGATGTCGAGCGTTCCCGGTCAGACGATTGCGTCGGCGGTGGCGGTGGCGGTTCCCGAGGATGAGTCGCTTCCCGGTCTGATCATGGAACACCATGGCGTGGGGACTGCGGCGGAGATCGAGGCGACGGTGCGAAAGATGGCCGAGGAGGGCATGGGTTATCGTCATCGTGCGTACCGCGAGATTCTCAGCATCAGCGTGGAACATGTGGTGGTCAAGCATGGTGCGACGTTTGCGGCGGTGGTTCTTTGGGACCACGATCACGAAGCGTAGCGCGTCGACAGGTTGAACAGAAAAGGATAAGGGACAAAAGGCGGCCGTTCATCAGCCGCCTTTTGTCGTTTGACGAAGGAGTATGAGATGATCGTAGCGGTGGACGGCCCGAGCGGGGCCGGAAAGAGTACGGTGTGTCGCGAGGTGGCGCGCCGTCTTGAATGGAGTCTTTTGGACACGGGCGCGATTTATCGTTGCGTGGCACTGGTGGCGCGCGAACGCGGCGTCGACGGGGATGCAGAGGCGTGCGGGCAGATCGCACGCGAACTGGACATTCGTTTTGTCGCCGCGCCGAAAGGCCAGCGCGTGTTTATTGGCACGCGCGACGTGACGACGGAGATTCGTACATACGAAACGACGCAGTGCGTTAACCACGTCTCGCCGATGGCCGAGGTGCGGGCGGAACTCCTCGCGATACAGCGCCGTCTCGGTCGTCTTGGTCATACCATTGTGGAAGGGCGCGATATTGGGTCCGTGGTTTTTCCGGATGCGGATCTGAAGGTGTTTTATACGGCATCGGCCGAGGCGCGCGCGCGCCGCAGGATGAAGGAGTTTGCGTCCAAAGGTGAGAGCCTTTCGTTTGAAGACGTCGTGGAGCAGATCCGCCAGCGCGATGAGACGGAGTACCATCGGGCGTGTTCGCCGCTTGTGCGGTGCGCGGATGCGGTGTTGCTCGACACGTCGGATCTCGATTTTGAACGGTCGTGCCGCGCGCTCATGGATTTGATCGCGCGCGTTTGCAGGGAGAATTGATCGATGTCGGAACGCGGTTTTGGCGAGTTGTTTCATTGTGACGATCGAGCGACGATGGCAAAGAAGCCGCGCGATCGGATGGAAGCGTTGCTCAGTGTGCCGGATACGGCTTCGGCGGTCCAGGCGTTGAGCGACATGGAGTTTTATGAGCTGTACCATGCGGTGGGGCCTGGTGATGCCGGCGCCCTGGTGGAGTATGGCTCGGCCGAACAGGTGCAGACATGCCTTGATCTCGACATTTGGCGCGGGGATCAGATGAGCGATGCGGCCCTGATGCCTTGGGTGGAACAGCTGCTGTCGGTGCCCGACGATCAGTTCCGCGAGCTGTGGAACCACCTCGATCCGGAAGTGATGGCGTTGTACCTCCATCGCAACATCCATTTGTACGTCTCGGAAGATCGCAACGATGAGGTGGAGATTCCGGATGAGGCGTCCAAAAATGTCGCGCAGACTCCGGACTTTCTGTATTGGGTGGCGTATCCCGAGGACGACGACAAGGCCGAGCAG
The DNA here is from genome assembly GCA_945875805.1 of uncultured Myxococcales bacterium. Taxonomy (GTDB): domain Bacteria; phylum Myxococcota_A; class Bradymonadia; order UBA4248; family UBA4248; genus UBA4248. The sequence continues at coordinate 3,201 of CAMCLY010000034.1, forward strand.
CTTCGTCAGCTCGTCGACAGGCTTTATGCCGTGTTTGGCGTCGAAAAAGCCTGGTCGATTCTGGAGGGGATGCATTGGGAAATGTCGACGGACCTGGAGGAGAACGCCTATCATTTCAGGACGGAACGTATTCGCGAACTTGGGTTTATGCCGCGGGACGAAGCGGCGTCATTGTTTGCCACTCTGGATGTGGCGCGCGAAGTGGAGTCGATCCGGGGGGCGACACAGGCGGATCTGTACGTGGGGCATCTGGATTCTTCGATGAAACTCGAGATGGCGCTTGCGTCTCTCGACGAGAGCGCGGCGGCCGGGTGTTATCTCGGCAGAATATTGTCCCGGATTGGAGATCTCGAGACGGTCAAGGTGCAGCTTCTGGCGCTTGCCCAGCAGATTGCGGTGTTTGATGGCTATCAGCCGCACGAGCGAGAGGGATTTGACGACAGCATGGTGCTGGCCGTGTCCTATTCCAGCCTCGGTCTTGAATACGCGTCGCGCCATGACGATGAGGTGGCGGAACGGATCGTGCGCCATGTGCCTCTTCGTCGTCTTGTGACGCTTGGGTGGAATATCACGCGCGATCTCCATCACAAGGCCAAACTTCTGGTTTGTCGGGGTCATCTTTCGATCATCGAGGATCAGCCTCTGAGTCTTTTGACGCCTGAGCTTCGCGATCGCATCGAGGGGTTGCTCTGTGCCCGTCCTCGCCCGCAGTCCTCTGTGCTGTCCCCGTTTGTTTCTGTCCGCGACATCCAGACGTCGGCGGCGGCGATTGCGGATGTGGCGACGCGGGAACTCTTTTTTGGCGAGGCGCTCCACAAGACGAAGGACGATATTGCCAGACTGGCGTACACGCATGAACTCGTGCTTGGCGTCGAGAATGTGTATTTCGACAATGTGGCGATCACCTTTCTCGCTCGCCGGGCCATGAAGTGTGCGGAGCCCTGGTCGGTGTTTGACGTTCAGGCCCCGCCTTCGCGCGGCGAGGTGTGGTCGGCGTTGAGCGATGAAAATATCCGGTCTTTGTTCCGATCGAACATGCCGGAATCGACGTATGCGGCCCTGGATCGGTTTGGCCGTCAGCTGAGGGATTATCTCGAAACGCAGTGGCCGGCATCGGCGGAGACGCCGGATCCCCGTCTTGTGGGGGCCATTTTGTTTGCGGAATCGGAGCCGTAGTGGGGGGCGGCACCGTTGATCTGTCGCTGGAGAGCCTCGATACACGAGGCGATATCCTCGCCGGGATTGAGTTCATAAGCCTTCTGGTAGGCGCGCAGGGCGCGCCCCATGAGGCTTTGTTTGTTATTGATGCGATACAGCTCGAGGTATGAGTTGGCGAGATAGAGCCATGCCTCGTCGTCCCTTGGGTTGAGCTGTGTGACCTGGTTCAGGTGGAAGATGGCGGCCTCGAGTTTTTCGAGGGTCATGGGTCTGGAGAGGGCGAGTGTGATGCCGAGGTTTGCCTTGACGGACTTGATGGCCTCGTAATCTTCGATTTTGTTGAGGATTTGGAGGGAACGGTCAAACGCGGCGATGGCGTTGTCGTCGTCATCGATGTCCCTGTATGTCATGCCGACGAGGTTGAGTGCCTGTGCGACCATGATGGCGGGGAAATCTTTTGAGGCTTGGATTCTTTGACTCAGGGGGCCCATCATGGGTGCCAGGGAACGCAGGACGGCTTCGTGATCGCCCTCGTCATAGGCGTGGTGGGCATAGTCAAGAAGTTTTTCAAAAAAAGTTTGCGGAATCTGCATGATGTCGAGGCGTTCCGGGACGAAGTCGTGGGCGTCCTCGATATAATTGGCGAATGCGCCGGAGGGCTGCTCGATAAATACACATGTTTTGGGAATGTGGAATTGTTTGCACAGAGGGGCGATGTGTGCGAGCAGGTCGTCGGAAGTGTTCTCGGTAGAAGAAAGGATGATAAATATAGTTTTATTGTTAAAAAGTTCAGAGAGTTGTTCGAGGGCTTTCTGAACGTTGAGGACGGGATTGAGCAGGGGTTCAAAGAGGCAGACGGCGCGTTCCCCGATTCTCTGGGCGACGGCGCCATGGGAGAGGGTGGCGCTGGCGTGAGAGGTTTTCAGGGCATTTTCGGCGATGAGAATGTTGGCGTCGTTGGTGAGATGTCTTGCGCCGCGCGGGATGACGTGATGTTTGAGGAGATAATCGAAGTATCGAACGCCGAGTTCACAGGCCTCGTCGCCGAGGACTTTTGGCCTTGGTGGAAGGGAAATGGCCGCACCTGGCAGGGGGGCTGCCGAATACGTGGACAGGGCTTCAGAGCGTTGGATTTCAATGAGCGAGGCGAGGGTCATCGATGGCATGGCAGGGGCAGGGCCGGGGGCGATGTGTTCGTCGGGTTCGTCGTCGTCGATGATTTTGATGTTGAGTGGGAGGGACTGGGCGGGGGCTTCCCGTGCGAGATCCTTGGCGTCGAACGCGTCGAGATTGAGTTCCCATGGTTCATCAAGCGCAGAACTTAAGAGGGCCGTGTTTGGCGTTGTGCGTTGAGTGATATTTGGTCGACGCTGTTTGCGTAAACCTCTTGTGGCTGCAAGAAAAGTGGCAACCAGAATAAACGAAAAACCGATTGTAATGCACCACTCAAACACCCATGCCTCCATGCTTTTGTGGTTTGCCCTCAGGCTCCCTTTTGGCGCATCCTTGCGCTTTGGGCTCATTGGTCAGGCACTTTTAACACATACGGTCGTAAATAATACAAAAAAATATGGATGCAAATTTTGAAGGTACACAGAAGTTTGAACGTCATCATAAAAGTTTGAAATGCGTTTAAATTCACAAAAGATATGAACTGTTGTTTCTTTGTGGGTGGGGGAAGTCTCCCCCTGAGCGGCTATTGAGACAAGGGGGCCTGCCCCCTGGTCTCAATACGCCGCTACCCCCTCTGGGTTGTATTTTTATCGGCGTGCCGGTGGGGGCAACGCGGAGTGAATATGGGAATGTATGGTGGCGTGGGGGAGGTGCGAAAGGAAGATTGGATTGGGTAATTCGGGGCGTTTTGGGAGTGTGTCTGTATGGAAATCGCGGTGGGAGGACGGTTTTTTGTGGGATTTGTGGTGGGATAGATGTGACGGTGGAGGGCGTCATGGGGTGGCGGTTAAAACTTTTTTTGGGGGGGATGAAATCCATGATTGTGTGTTGGAATACAAAGGGGGCGCCGCGTATCTTCCCGAAAGGGGAGATAGCGGCGCGCGCGGGGCGTATCTGCCCCGAAAGGGCAGATAGCCCGCGCCCGGCCTTGGAGAGAAGCGGTGTATCCGGGCATGGGAGCAGAGGATTTGCATTTTTGAAGAAATCGTGTTAATGCGGCACACTTGAAGCGGAATTTGGCGATTTTGCTTGAATTTCGCTTTGAGAAGGCATTTTTTGAAGTTCTGCGGAAGCGGACTTTGTGTGATTGAAAGGAGACCTAAGCGATGGCAGACAGAACCCCGTGGGAATATTTCATTCTTCGTCGGCATATCGATGGGATGGGGATCATCAATTATTTCAAGGGAGACACGAAGGAAGCGGTGTGTCCTCAGAATGCGGATGAGTCCCAGGTTCTTGGGACGTTTGGTCAGCACGGCTATGAGCTTTGCAGTGTGCAGTATCTTCGGACGGGGGATACGAAGTATTATTTGAAGCGTCCGGCGAAAGTTTAGGCGCGCGACAGGAGAATAGAGATGGCACGAGTGACAGTGGAAGACTGTCTTGAACGGATTCCGAACCGGTTTGCGATGGCGCTTTTGGCGAGCAAACGGGCGCGGGGTCTGCTTCAGGGAGACGAACCGACGTTGGCGACGGACAACAAGCCGTGCGTGACTGCGCTGAGAGAGATTGCGGAGGGCACGGTACACTGGGATTTGCCTGTGGAAGATATTCTTGCGGGAAATATTCCCGAGACGAAGAAACGTCATCATCGGGCTCGCAAGGCTCAGTCCTAGGATGTTTCATGCCGCCTCGCCGAGAACGAGGCGGTTTTTTTTTGCGGGTGAAACCGGTCGTGGACATGGAGGCATGATGGGGCTTTTTGGACGGAAAGGACTTTGGGGATGCCTTTGTGGCGGGGCGGTGGGCCGGAGTTTCTGGAGTTTTTGGTGTTTGATTCTGGTGCTCTGGGGTTCTTCGGAAGGGCTTTGTCAGTCGTCCGAAACCCGCGTGTTGTGGCGTCTTGAGTACGATGCGGCGCTTGACGGGGGGCAGCGCGCGGAGGTGGAGTCGTCCGTGCTGAAGACGCTGGCCCGTGCGAGCGAACGTCATTTTGTGGGCCAGAAGATACTCGATCAGAAGCTTCGCACGGAGGGGGTGAACTTTCCGGAGTGTTTTACAGACGGTGTGGCGTGTGCGACGGGCGGGGCGTTTGTCCTGGACGTGTATGGAGTGGATGCGTACGTGGTGGCGTCGTTTGCGCATGAGGGCGGGGAATGGGGGCTGGATTTGACGGTTTATCGTCGCCTTTCGTCGTCGGCGGTGCATGTGCGTCGCACGGCTCCCGGGCTTTCGGAGCTGTTGCAGTCTGTGTTGGGTTCCCTTTTTGAGATGGAGTCCGAGATGGATGTGACGGCGGAACAGGGGGATGTCGAGGTTTATGTAAACCGTCGTTTTGTGGGGAAAGCGCCTTTGTCGTTGCGCATTCCGGTGGGCGTGCAGGAGGTGTGGTTTAAAAAGCCCGGGTATGTGGACCAGACGTGGGAATTTGAAGCGGAGAAGGGCAGGCTGTATTCCCGTCATGTGGCGCTGGTTCCCGAGGTGACGCGTTTGACGGTGTTGACGCCTGTGGCGGAATCACAGGTGTATGTGGACGGCGCATTATGGAGCGAGGGGAATGTGTCACAGGAAATATTGCCCGGTGATCATCTCATTACGGTGTCTGCGGACGGGTATCATGCGTTTGAACAGGATTACCGGGTGTATCCCGGTAATCCTCAGACGATACAGGTAGCGCTGTTAAAAGAAAGCGAATCCCCTTATGAAGTGCGACATCGGAATATATCGAAATACCGGTTTTCCGGGACGGTGGGGTACCGCTATGCGCATCAGTCTCTTTCGATGAAGGGTTCCCGGGTGGAACTGGTGGCGGACGGTGAGGGGCATTCGTACGGTCCGGAACGCGGCGGCTGGGGTGAGGGATCATTTCACGGGGTGACGCTTGGATTGAATTATGAGGACACGTATTGGGGGATAGGTCTTTTCAAACTGGATATTCTGGGTTCGTCTCTAAACAAATCGGATGAGATAGTGTTCAAGAGTCTTGGCGCGGGAGATCCCGGGGTGGGGCGTCCCCATGATGGTTTGCTGGTGGGATTTTATCCGCTTCAGGCCAAGGGACATTATACGTTTTGGGTGATGCAGGCGGAGGCCGTGTTTGGCGTGGGTGTTTCGCATCTTCGCGTGTCTGGGACGACGCCATTTGACAAGTTCACGTTGAAGCAGACGGCATTTTCGATCAACTTTGACGTGATGCTGAAATACTATTTGAGTGAGGAATCGTATGTGTCGGCGGGGTATGAGCTTCAATACGACGTCAAGGGTGGGGAGCGCGCGCGCCATGGATTGTCGGTGATGTTTGGTTTCCAGTTTCCGCTATGGATGCGCGAAACCGGGCATGGGGTGGATTCGATGAATACCGAAGGCGTGGGGCCGGAGGCCGGAGACGTCGAAACGTCGTTTGAATTGCGGGATGAAACTGAGGCTGAAGTGTCTGCCGAAGAAGTGGCGGGGGGAATGCCGTGAGATGCAGAATAATTGTCGTTGTGATGGTGTTGTGTGGTTTGTGGTGCGCGCCTTCGTGTGTGTACGGCCAGGAGGCGGGGTATTTTGAGCAGGGGAACGCGCTGTATAACAGCAAGAAATACGAGGAGGCGGTATCGTCCTATATTCGTGCGATACAGCAGCATCCTCGGACGCAGCCCAAAGCCTATCTGAACTGTGCGCGGGCGTATTCGATGTTGAAGAATTATGCGGCTTCGGAACGGTATTATGGTTTTTATCTTGAAGTGAATCCCTCGGGGGCATCGGATCGCAAGGTGATGGCGGAATACAAGGCGGTTCAGAAGAAAGTGTCCGGTGGCGGGTATGTGCGCGATGTGTCACAGACATCAGTGCTTGAACAGGTGGAGCGCATGGTGGCGCAGGGCGGACCGTACTGGACGCGACAGGGCAATGGTGCGCTGGCCTATTACGACGTGTTGCTCCGAACCGGTTTTGCGGAACCGAAACTGGCCAGGATTCAGGCAGATCTGGTTGTGGGGACGGTGGAAGAGCTGAAACGCGAGGTGACGCCGTTGCCGGGCCAGCCGCTGGCGAATCTGGACCGAGTGGGGTGGGAATATATACGCACAAAGATCGGGCGCATCCGCAACTTTTCGGACGTTGAGACCGACATGGCGTTTCTCGAGGTTCTGGAGACGACGGCGCGTGCATGGGAGGCGTATTATCGCGGGGATTATGGGGAGTCGCGGGAGGGATTTTCGCGCGCATGCCAGGGGAATGTCAGGTTGCCGGTGGCGTACTGGGGGCGTGTGATACTGAGTTTTCAGTATGAGGATAACGAGGTGTTGCTGGAACAGATTTCGGAAGCGGAGAAAGTGTACGAAGAACGTGGGGTGACGGGGGTCGGTGCGGCCTTTGCGCTTCTTCGGGCACAGGCGTATCGCAACCTTGGCGATCTGAAGCGAAGCCTTGAGTGGCTTGATAACATGCAGGGGGCGTTATGATGCAGACGCTGGAGCGTTTTGACAAGCCAGGCTTGGCGTCTTCTGAAGCGGTGCTGGCTTCTCTCCCCGAAGCGCCTAGAGCGTTGACGGCGACCGGGGTGAGAGGGGCCTTGTGGCTGAGGTTTTTTGTATTGGCGCTGAGCGTTTGTTCGTATGGCTTTGTTGCCCAATATCTTTGGTCGGTCTATAGCGAGGAGGCGTCGGTCTGGGCGTGGTGTCTGTTTTGCGCGCTGATACCGGTGGTGTTTGGTTTTCTTCCATACGGACTGATTTTGTCGATGCGCCGCCGGTTGAAATCGTTTGATCGTTTTGCGAGGATCTATCGGGATGGTGTTCCGGCGCTCGGTCATGTGAATACGATTTCGAGCGTGTCCGGGCGAGAGCAAGACTGTCATTATGTGGAAAGCGGGTATTCCTCGGTGTCGAAAGTCCGGATAGATTATACGTTTGAAGTGGATGGTGCGATCAAGACCGGGACGGTCATTCTTCATTCTCAGAGCGCGCGTCACCTCATGCCGAACGGTGAGATTTGTGTGCTGTATCTTGCCGGGGATCCGGCTCAGAGCATGATTTATCCGGTTCCTGGCCGGGAGTTGTTTTTGTAAAGGAAGTTTGGACGTGTCATAGGAGCGTTGTGATCGATGCCAGGTGAAATTGCGCAGTCTGAAATCGCGCAGATCGAGATAGGGCATGAAGGTGGGGTGACGCGCCTGTATTTTCGTGGATCCCTGACGCTCCACGGAGTGGAGGCGGTGAGCGGCCGGGCCTTGTCGTCCGTCAAGGGGGCGTCATGCGGAATCGTGGTCGATTTGTCGGGCGTCGATCGGATTGACACGGTGGGATGCGGTCTTTTGTCGTCTCTGCGCCGTCTTGCGGAGGGACATGGACATGGGCTGAAAATTGAGGGGGGTAACGCGTCGGTCTGTCGGATCCTGGATCGTTTTTTATGGCTGGATGTTCCGAAGAAGAAGCGCCGGACGATTGGGGACTGGCTGGAATCGGTGGGAGACGGTGTTCTGCGGACGTGGTCTCACTTTGTCGATTTTTTACAGCTGGTGGCGGACACACTGATTTTCAGTATTTTTGAAGATCGCCGGACGAAGCGCGTTCGGCGCGGAGCGGTGTGGGAAGAAGCGAACCGGATAGGCCTTGGGGCTCTTGGTATTGTATGTCTTTTGTCATCGTTGATAGGCCTGGTGGTGTCGCTTCAGACATCGTCGTTACTGCGGCTGTTTGGCGCGGACATTCTCGTGGCGGATATGATTGGTATATCGATGGTCCGTGAGCTTGCGCCTTTGATGACGTCGATCATCATGGCGGGGCGCAGTGGAGCGTCGATAGCAGCCGAAATTGCGACGATGTCGATCAACGAGGAGGTGGCGGGAATTCGGACGATGGGTCTGGATCCGATACGCTACATTGTGGTTCCCAAGTTCAGGGCAATCTCGCTGACGATGCCGGGGCTGACCGTCTTCTCGATTGTTTGCGGTATTTTTGGAGGGTTTGTGATTGCCGTTTTGTATATGGGGTTGAGCCCCTCGGCATTTATTCATGAACTCTCCACGGCAGTATATTTAAAAGACGTGGTGGTCACTCTGCTAAAGAGCGTGGTATTTTCGTGGATCATCGTGTGGGTGGCGGCACATCAGGGCTTCAGTGCGTATGGTGGATCCGAGGCTGTGGGGAGGGTGACGACGTCGAGCGTGGTGTTGAGCATTTTCTGGGTGATCATTGCGGATGCCCTTTTTAGTATTATTTTTTATTTTTAGCGGGCATTTTGGGGAAAGAGCGATTCAAATACGATGCATGAAGGATTGAGTCCATACGTCGTCGAGGCGGAACATTTTGCGGTAGGTTATGGAGAACGGACGATTCTTCATGACGTGACGGCACGGATAGCGCGCGGGAGCGTGACGTGTATCTGTGGCGGTTCGGGGTGTGGGAAGTCGACATTTTTGCGTTCGACGATAGGTCTTGTGCCTCACAAAGGTGGCAGCGTCCGTGTGCTTGGCGAGGATGTCAATGCGCTTGAAGGGGAGGCACGTGCAGCCTTTTTAAGCCGCGTGGGGTTCATGTATCAAAATGGCGGGCTGATCAACTCACTGAGTGTTCTTGAGAATCTGAAGATTCCTTTGATGGCACATACGGGGCTTCCGGACGATGTGATCGAGGAGCTGGTGTATCACAAGCTTGCGCAGGTTCAGCTGAGCCATGCGGTTCACCTTCTTCCTGGGGAGTTGAGCGGTGGTATGCTGAAACGCGCGGGATTTGCGCGGGCGTTGATCTTGGAGCCTGAACTGGTGTTAAGCGACGAACCGTCAGCGGGCCTGGATCCTGTGACGGCGGCGGATTTGGACGCCCTGATGGTGCGTCTGAAGGAAGAGCTCGGGATGACGCTTATCGTGGTGACGCACGATTTGGACAGCATACGCAGAATCGCCGATCGGATTGTGATGCTTGACAAGGGATCTGTGAAGTTTGACGGGACGCTTTCGGAGGCCTTGTCAAGCGAGCTTCCGCTGGTGAAAAACTTTTTTGCCCGAGCCTCTCAGGAAGGTCATCCTGGTGTAGAGAGCCTTTGGCAACGTCTCAATCATGAGTGATTAGGAAATACAAAGATGGCGGCAACGCGAGCGCAGAAAATACGGCTGAGTATCTTTTTATTGACGACGGCATTTATCGTCGTGGGCGTATTGATGTACCTTGTTGGAGCGAGTCTGATGCAGGTACGCGATGCGTATCGGGTGGTATTGCAGGGGGGATCAGGCGGTCTTGAGGTGGGGAGTCAGGTACGCTATAACGATATCATCGTAGGACGTGTGGAAAGTGTAGGGCTCGACCCGGAGGATCCCAGTCAGGTGTTTGTATGGGTATCGCTTGAACATGGCACGCCCGTGACGGAAGACACGGTAGCGGTGCCCGAGATGGCGAGCATCACGGGGTCCAAAATGTTGTCGATGCGAGGCGGCACGAAGACGTCAAAACGCCTGAAACCCGGAGACACGATAGAGGCCGCGTCGTCGGATTTGAGCATGTTGACGACGAAAATCGTGAACATATCCAATAAACTGGAAGACCTGCTCGACAACCTGGTCGCGGTGACGAACAGTGAAAATATGGAGCGCGTGGGGGATGTTTTGAATGAAGTGACCGGCATCACATCCAACGTCAATGCGCTGATAGCGACGAACATGGATAATATTAACGGGATTGTTCTGGATGTCCGTCAGATGGTCACCAAAGTGGATGGAAGCATCGAACGCGTGGATCGGTTGCTGGATTCCGCAGAACGGGCGGTGAATGGCGTGGCAAGTCCGCACAATGTCAAACAGTTTACGACCATTTTGGGGGCGGTGAATGCGCTTGCGAATAATGCCGTGGCGCGCACGAGCGATGCGGAGCTTGGACAGACCATTCAGTCCGTAAATCGTCTGGTGTCAGACTCCAGTGTTACGGTGTTAAGATTGCGTACGGATTTGCAGCGCGTCATGCGTGAACTGGAAACGAGCGTCGAAAATATCAATGAATTTACGCAGATCTTGATAGAAAATCCGTCGGTGTTGATCAGTGGTCGATCTGAGAAGGAGCGACAGTTAAAATGAAAGCATACAGAGTCCTGACATTATTCTCGGTGGTGTATATTTTGTGTGTGTTGAGCGGATGTTTTGGAAACAAAGCACCTGAGAGGTCATATTTCAGTGTAGATTATACTTTGTCTACACAGCCGCGTCATGAGGTGCCAAAGTATCATGCGACGGTGGTCATTCAGGGGATAACCTCGGCTCTTGCCTACGATCGTCAGGAAATCGTCTATCGGGCCAATCCATACGAATTTCAGTATTACTGGTATCGACTGTGGGCTAGCAAACCTCGCAAGATGCTCAATGAACTTATTCTTGGTCATTTGCAGTATACAAATTTATTTACGAATGTATCTTCAACGATAGAAGATCGTCTTCCGGATTACCTTTTGGATGTTTACATAGAGTCGATTGAAGAACTCGACATGTCCGAGGTGGAGTGGTACGCCCATTTGTCGTTGAAATTTACCATGACGCGCAGCGAGGACAGTTCGGTGGTATGGACGTATGCGTTTGATGCAAAACGTCCAGTGGCCAGCAACAGTCCGGTTTATGTCGTCAAAGCGATGAGTGAGTTGCTGGATTCGGAACTCGTCAAGGCGTTTGAAGATTTGGATCGACGGCTTTCGTCCAGGGGAATGACGACATCTGAACGCTGGCAGGAACGGGCTGTTCCTGTTTCATCACAGACTGCGGACGAGCCTCGCTCTATTGCGCAACCGGATATGGATTTCACAGAGGATACCGCCGAAAATGTGCCATCTGCGACGCTTAGAAACAAACCATAAAGACGGTCTGGGTGAGGATTCTGCTCCTCATTCCTGGAAGATTTCAGTCGCCATGGACAGAGTGTTTTTGATCGTGGTGATGTATATTTTTGTGCATACATTTGGCGGTTCGTTTTCATTTGCAGAAACGGTGTCGGATGCGCAACTTCGTGAGGACAAGTGGAATGCGATACCGACCCTCGAAACGCCGTCTTCTGCCTCGTTGTCTTTTTCTCCTGTGTCGTCGGACGGAGGCGAGGATGCATTGAATGAACGCGGGGATCCGCATCATTTGAACTACACCTGGATGATGCCGGATCCGGCGACGCAGCTTGAACGGGACGCAAAGTTGCGCCCCGTGATGTCGGGCGGCATTTTTGTCCCATCGATGACGGGCGGGGTAAACGAACCTAAAGTTCAGATTTTTTCGGAAGAAGGAAAAATCGTCAAGGAATCGTATACGGGGACTTCCGCGTTTTTGCCGGCAGGGCGCTATCGAGTCCAGGTAGGGACGCCAATGACGTTTGATCGGCTGGAGTTTGACGTCAATGTGGTGGAGGGATCGACAACCATGGTTCCGGTGGAGTGGTCCGGAATCGTCGTCAAGGTCGTGAACGATCGTGGCGGGATGGTGCGTGGTAATTATGAAATCGTCCGTCTTCCGGAGCGCAGTTATATCGGGCTGGGGGCTGGCGCGCTTGTCAACGAAGGCGAACGGCTGACGACGTGGCTTTTGTGGCCCGGTCAGTACATGATTATTTCGGTGGGGGAAGGCTACCAGGCTCGCAAAAACTTCATTACGGTCGATGTGGAGCCGGGAGAGCTTTCGAGAGTGACGCTTGTGATCGACGAGGAGACAGGGGATATCCTTGGCGGCGGAGAGATTGACAGTCCCGTCGATGATGTCGAAGATCGTTGGTGGTGGGCCGGTGTGATGGTGGGCGGGTCTGTGCGTTTTAACCACACCAAAGATGTGGTCGGAAAAGCCTCCGGGCAACTCCTGGATGTAAGCGCTTTCCTTGACACCTCGTTCACGCTAGGTTTGAAACAACATTTTATTTATATGAGGCTGAACGCGGAGATCGGAGGGACGATTCGTTTTGAAGATCGCCCGTTTGTAACCACAATAGATGAACTTGGGTTCGATTTGCTTTATACCTATCGCGTGGTGGACTGGTTTGGCCCCTATGTTCGATTTGCATTTGAATCGAATATGGCTCCGGCCTATCAGGAACTCACCACGCCTCATGATGTGGTCTGGAATGATAAGCAGGGAAGTATACGCGCGCACAGTGAAGATAAAAACGAGGTCAAACTCTCCCCTTCATTTTCTCCAATCAAATTAAATACGGGGACGGGGGCCCGATTTGATTATACATTTGGGTCGTGGATGAAATTGAGTTCCCGCATAGGAATTGCATATTTACATGTGTTTGCGCGAGATTTGTATGTCATTGGAGAGATAGACAATACGCAGAATATCGTCACCCTTGAACCTGTAGAGGAATACTATCGATTTGGTGCGGAAGCCGCCTTGACGCTTGATGTCACGCCGATACGCTGGCTATCGTTCAAGGTGGACACCTCTGTGATAGAGCCGTTTGAGGATTACCGCAATCCCATTGTGGTTCTGGATTTGGACGCTGCGGTGCGATTGTCGTCGATTGCAAGTATTTCGTACAGTTTGCGCCTGAATTACGATGTGTCCTTGATCGACAAGGTGCAGATCGATCAGTATGTGCAACTGAGATTTTCCTATAAAATCTATTAGGATGACAAGCCATTCTGTTTTTGAAGGTTTGTGGGCTTGGCTATCCTGAACGCTTTGCGTTCAGGATACGCCTTGCGACCGCGCTATTGACCGTTGGTCAATACGCGCGGTCATTTTTTGAAAATCATGTGCCTTTATAATTCGTCGTATTTTGCACATGACCCACGGGCTTTTTCAACAGGGTACTTGAGGGCATTCTTTTTCAACTTCTGTTCAAAAGCCGCCTCGAGATCGATATGAGTTTTTTCACAAAAGTTGAGCAAACAGATGAGAATATCAGCGACTTCGTCGTTTAGATCCTGATACTTTCGTTCCGGGATGACATCATCATCTTTAGTCCAGAGAAAACATTCCAAAAGTTCGGAGGCTTCGACGCATAGTGACATGGCCAGATTTCTTGGACAATGAAACTGATCCCAGTCGCGATCGGTGTTAAATTTCGCGAGTTGTTTTTGAAGAATATGAAGCGTGTTCATGGTGTTCGGTAACCTGCATCATAAAGACGCAGGGAATGTGAATTATTTCTTTTTAAATACGAGAATATATTCAATTTTTTTCATTTTGGTGGCCGGATCCTTTCGTTCGACGGCGGCGGATGTGATGAACTCCAGCCCTGCTTTTTGGGCCGCATGAATGGTGGGGTTGGCAACCCTCAGAAGTTTCCCCGCGTGCATGCCTTCGCCAACGACAATGGCAATATGACCATTTGGGAGAAGGGCCTTTGCACAGGCCTTGACCCAGCTGTCGGTATCCTTGAGCCAGGTTTCGTAGGCGGCCCGTGCCTGCTTGAAGCTGCGTCGGGAACCGATTTCCTGGTTTGAACGCATGTCGAGATTAAACCATGCCTGCCGTAACTGCTGGAGGAGAAGATAGTCGTAAGTGCCAGGATAGGGGGGCGAGGTGATGATCGTGTCGACCCGATCAAACCCCGGATGACGTGCATCGGCCAGGGATATCTGGGCGGGCTGGGTGCCTGGTGGCACGAGCGTTTGCAGTTCCGTGAGCTGTTGAAGGTATTCGCGGCTCTTGTCCCGGAAGGCCTTGAGTACGGCGCCGTTTTTACGTGGAATGAAAACGACTTTGTTTGACGTGTCAGAGGCACGAAGACTGTACTTGACGACAAGACTCGAAAAAATGGCCTGAAGCAGCGGCTTGAGCTCACTTTCGGAGGCACGAATGGCGCCAAACAGATGCGTCAATTCCTCAAAGCAGTTGGGCTTGTACCAGCTTTTGTATTTGAGAATGGCGTCATGAAGATGAACAGGCTTTTTGTCGGCAATATTCTTTTCGGCTTCGTCAGCAATACCCTCGACAAGTCTCTGGAGTTCGTCGAGCTGCTCCGGTGAGAGCAGGGCTGTACGGGCTGTCGACACAAGCGTGGCAATGGGGTTGAGGTCGGATCCATAAACCTTCCTTCCAGCGATGAGCGCTTCGACGAGCAAAGTTCCACCCCCGCAAAAGGGATCCGCAAGGGCGTCTCCTGGCAGTGCATTGAGCAAAAGCCTCGCGGCGTCGGGATGGAGTCTCGCAGGATAGGAGTGAAAACCTTGTGTCGCGCGCTGAAAATCCCCGTTAGAGCGCAATGCCGTGACGCATTTTTTGCCCAGTTCCATATCCCCCTCAATATGGGCATGTCCCGCATCCACTTGGGCGCTGAATCGCTTTTTGTTCTCGCCGGGACTGACGCGTTTGGGGAGTCCGGTGAGAATGTCATTGTTCTGATTGAGGCCTGAAGTATCTTTAGCCATGTTGGGTTCCTTTTCCCAGAACGTAACGGGCCACCTCGCATTCCAGGGGGCCGTTATAGGTTTGAATGCGCATTTCCGGGCGCATGTGAAGATTTTTTTTGAGAAGCGCGGCGGTCGAGATGATCGTCAGAGTGGAATCGACGCATGTTCGCATGACGCGTCCCAGCTGATAATAAAATTCCGGCAGTTCGTATGCGCCGACGGTGATTCTTTCTCCATACGGAGGGTTGGTGACAATGGCAGCGTTGGAAACCTCAAGTTTCAGAACATCGGCCTTGCGGAAATCGATAAGATCGGAAACGCCAGCCGTCTGGGCGTTATTTTGAGCCACATCGAGGGCGGCATCGTCAATATCCATGGCTTGAATGTGCCCATGATGTCGCTTTCTGGCCTCGCGGGATGTCTCTTTGGCTCGACAGCGCAATTCTTTCCACAAATGCTGAAAATCCGGAAATGCGGGCCATCTTTCAAAACCGAAATGTCTCTGAATGCCCGGTGGGGTCTGCGTCGCCATGAGTGCGGCTTCAATGGCGAATGTCCCGCTTCCGCACATGGGATCGATGAAGGCCTGGTGTGACGGGTTCCACCGGCTGGCGGCGATCATCGAGGCCGCAAGGGTCTCACGGATAGGGGCTTCGTTTTGTCGTCGGCGGTATCCCCGCATGTTCAAGGGTTGTCCCTGAAGTTCGACGTAGACGCGTGCGCGCCGTTGGGAGAGGCGCATGGTGATTTCGACATCAGGGGTTTCGGTGTCAATGGACGCGCGTTTTCCCCAGCGCTTGCGCATCTGATCGACAATGCCGTCTTTGAGTTTGAGCGCGAGATACAGGCTATTTTTGAATTTGGGATCGCTGGAATGGGCGCGGACACAAAAGGTCGATTCCGGAGAAAACCATGGCTCCAGGGGAAGTTTCGTGCCGAGCGCATAGATGTCTTCGTCGCGCAGGGCGTAACATTCAGCGATGAGAATTTCGACTTTGTTGGCAATACGGGACCAGAGACATGTCTGAAGTCCGGCCTCAAGGGGGGCCTCGAAGAGGACACATCCCGATGCCGGTTCGGGGTGAATCGTGCAAAGAGCGGCAATTTCTTCGCACAAATAAGGTTCAAAGCCGCGGGCGCAGGTGGCAAGAAAGGCGTAGGATTGAGATATCATGGGACAATTTTTCGCACAAAAAAAGCAACCGCCGGAGGGGCAGCTGCTTTTTGTGACGCACGGTGCGTAAGTGAAGGATCACAGCGCTCAGGCTGCACTTGGAATGAAGAAGAGGTATACGACGAGAGCCACAATACAGATGAGCAGAAGGAGGATGAGGATCATCCAGAGCCAGAAATTGCCATCGCTTTCGTCTTCAATGGGGGCGATATACCCTGGAGATCCCGGGAGATTCGGGAGTCCGGATACGCCTGCATAATTTGGAACGATACCGCCGGTTTGAGGCACAGAAGGCAACGCGTTAAGGCTCTGTTTGTTCTGTGCATAGAGCTGTTCCTGGGCATTGTTCTGGGGTTGCGGGGACGCTTTGGGTTCGTCAGCTTCCTTGAGTTTGAGTACCGCGGCAAAATTTGCAAGATCAATGGCGCTTGTCTTGTCGCTGTCCTGCTCGATGACGCCTTCGCCCGAGGTGAGATAGCGCCGGATGTCGTCGGCCAGTTCCTGTGCGTTGTGCTGGCGCATGGTGGGGTCGGCATGAAGGGCTCGCGCAATGACCGTCCAAAGCTGATACGGAACGTTGGGCGGGGGCACGATTTCTTCGTCTCGCTGTTGCGTACGCTTGGTCAGAAAGGCAAGAAGTGCCGTGGCAAATTCTTTTTGTGAGGCATTCGGAGGCGGTGAGAAGGTAAACAGCTTCTGGCCCACGATCATCTCGTAAAAAATAAGACCAAGGCTGTAAACATCAGTCCATGTGTCGGTTTTGGCCAAGGATTCGTCATTGAGCGACGGATCGGAGAACTGCTCGGGAGCCATGTATTCCGGTGTGCCGGCCAGAACGCCCTTGTCGAGGTTTTCGGCAAAATCGCGGCCGCGCATGATGTCTTCGCTTTCAAACAGCTTGAAAAGCCCTTGCGCGTCCTTGATAAGCCCGAGATCCATGAGCTTCACCTGTTGAGTCTGGGTCAGCATGATGTTGTCGGGCTTGACATCGCGGTGTACAACTCCAAGCTGGTGAAGACCGCCAAACGCATCACAAAGCTGGAGAATCAGATCGCAACTCTCCTGAATGGGCCACACACGGCGGCGCTTCAGCGCCTCTTTCAGCGTGATACCATCGACAAATTCCATGATGAGATAGGGATACCCTTCGGGGGTCATGCCGTCATCATAGTATTTGACCAGATAGTCGTTCGGTGGAATTTCCCGCAACACCTTCACTTCACGCGTGAAGCGTATTCGAGCATCCTGGGCCAGATTGTACTGAATTTTTACCGCACAACCCTGGCCATTGGGGGCTTTCGCATAGTACACATAGGCAAACGCTCCAGAACCTACAAATCGTTCGATGCGATAACCGCCTGCGAGAACCACGCCTACGTATTGATTTCGATCCAGAGCCATATCATTGCAAACAAATGGGTTCAGACGGGAGGGCCACAAAGCACTCCGCAGTGGCGATATTGTCCTACGTACGGACTTTTTTGGCAAGTTTTTCCCATTGTCAGAAAGCGTTTCTCCTCAACCGGTCCTGCCACCAAGGCGCAGTTCTTGAATTTCACTTGCTCCCGGGCGTATGATGGCCCCCGTTCTGGGCAATCTTACAGCCACAAAAAGCCCCATGAATGGCGCATTGCAGAGGGGATGGCGGCGTATGGATGCCGCTCAGGGAGGATCATCCTCGCCCTCTCACCCCCCCAAAAAATTCCCTGACACTCAGTCACAAAATCAAGGAGTATAATGATGAAACGATTTCGCATGGCCGCCTGTTCTGCCGGGTTTCTGCTCGCCCTGACGCCCCTCCCCCTCATGGCTCAGGATCCCATGCGTTACGAAGTGATGCAGAGACACCTCGCCACGGATCCCGCCCAGCTGCGGATCATTGCCAACACGACGCTGAGCGATGTGGAGCTTCAAATCGCGCATTGCGGACCGACTCTGGTCCGTCGGCACTTTGCCCGGATGAACCCCGGAGAGGTTCAGACCGTCCAGTGGGAGCAGCCCGAGGGCGTTTACGACTGCCAGATCGTCATGGACGGCGCTTCATCCATGGGAACGCCTTGGTCCGTACGAAACCGGCACGAGTTCGTCTCCACGTCTCCCATCCAGCTCAACGTCAATTTGCGCGAGCTCGCCCCAGACGTGAGCGATGTCATGCTCCATGCCACGCGTCCGTTTCATAAGGCCAGCATCGTCGTCACCGCCGAGGACGGTTCCGTCATCGATTCCGTCGAGCGCGATGTCTCCGGGCAAAAGGACTTCCGCCTTTCTTGGACGCCATCCGAGAAGCGCCCAGCCCTCCTTGAAATTAAGATCTCAGATTCCACCGGCGCCTGGGCCACCAACACCATTTTTTATTTCAAAATCCCGCATACCGACATCGTCTTCGATACCGCAAAGCATAAAATTCGCCCCGACCAGGAGCCCTATCTTCAGGAGTCCCTCGACAAAATCCTCGACATTATCCGCACCCATCAGCGTGTTGCGGTCGATCTCTACATCACCGGGTATACCGATACCGTCGGATCCCAGGCCTCAAACGACGCCCTCAGCCTCGAACGCGCCAAATCCATCGCATCCTGGTTCCGTTCCCGCGGCCTTTCCATCGACACGTATTACCGTGGGGTCGGCGAGCGCTCCCTGGCCGTTCCCACGCCCGACGAAACGCCCAATGAGAAAAACCGGCGCGCTGTCTATATCCTCTCCAACCAGCCCCCCGCGGATGTCGGCGAGTTCGGACGATTTGTCAAACTCTGAGAAGTTCTTTTCATGGGCGCGGGCTATTTGCCTGCGGCAGATACGCCCTGCGCGCGGCGCTATCCGCCGCAGGCGGATACGCGCTCGCTCTCTTGTCTGGGGCCCCCCCCCCTGCCCCCACCCCCCCGGGAGGG
>CAMCLY010000035.1 GCA_945875805.1 uncultured Myxococcales bacterium
GAAGCATGCACCCCTCTCCCCATGGGAGAGGGGCCGGGGGTGAGGTCGGGGTTTGGGTGAGGGCTTTTTGTTTTTTATGAAGCATGCACCCCTCTCCCCATGGGAGAGGGGCCGGGGGTGAGGTCGGGGGTTGGCTAGAGTTTATGTGTTTTTGGGTGATGCCTGAGGGGGGCGACGCGTATTGAGCCCGTAGGGCGAAATAGCGGCGTTGGGGGGAGGCTTCCCCCCACCCGGCATCCAAAGATAAAGTGTCGCTGTGGCATCGTATGAGGCGCCATGGCATTGTGTTGGAATAAAAGACGGTGAGGATGGTTACAGACTGGGCGTTGGCAAAAGCGCGGTGCTTTGACAATGTCGGGAAAGGTGTGATAGACGACCGTCGTTTGTTTTTGGGGGAAATTCCGGGCAGGAGTCGAAATGTTATTGCAGTACCTTGCTTTTGAGAGTCCGACGCTGGATCTTGACATCACGATGTTTATCCAGCTTGGGATATTTGTGCTGTTGTTGCTTTTTCTGCGCAAATTTGTGTTGATACCGTATCTTGCGGCGTTTGATGCGCGCGATGCGCTGACGCGGGGCGCGCAGGAGGATGCGCGCAAATTGAAGCAGGAGGCGGAGGAAGCGCGAGCACGTTATGAGACGGAGCGTCAGGCGGCCTATTCGGAAGTGGAGCAGCGTCGCAAACGTCAGGTGGCGGAGGCCTCGGCGGAGGCGGCGAGTCTGGTTGAGAAGGCGCGTGAGCGCGTACAGTTGGACATTGCGCAGAAGCAGGCAGGTCTTGAAGCGGAGCTTTCATCGGCGCGCAAGACGATGGAACCTGAGATTGAAGGGATTGCGGCTCAGATATCGAAGAAGATTTTGGGGTAGGTCATGTCGAGCAGTAAGAGTGGAAGCGGCCGTGTATCCGTGTTGATTGCGTTGTGCGTGGTGATCTTGGGGTCGTTTGGGGTGCATTATGGGATGCAGGGATTGTGCGACGGCAGTGATCCGATGCGAGACTATTTCATCCAGTCGTTTGCGCCTCAGCTTGGGAACAGTCTGATAGTATTCACGTTGCTGTGGTGGTTTGGCTGGCCGATGGTTCAGAAACACGTGGCGGAGCGCAAGAAGACTATCGAGAAAGAGATAGACGAGAGTTGCCGTCAGAAGGAGGCGGCGAGTGCGGCGGCGAAGGAGGCGGCTTCGAAGATCGCGGATTTGGATCATGAGAAGCGCGACATGGCCAAGAACTATGAGCTTGCGACGCATCAGGAGTGCCGTCGGATACGGACGGAGGCGGAGAAGAATGCGGAACGTCTGGTCGTGGAGGGAAACGTGTCGTTTGAACATCAGGCCAATGTGGCTCGCCGTGCGTTTGAGGGCGAGGTGATGGCGAAATCGATCGAGCGTGCGAGAGAGGACATCGCGAAGAAGATCGCGAACGATCCGGCGTTGCGCGATGCGTTGATCGAGCGCAGCATTGATTCCTTTGAACTTGGGAGGGGCTTGCCGTGAAATCGGATGTGACCGCACAACATTATGCCGAAGCGCTTTTTGGGATAGGCAAAAGCACGGGGAAACTGGCGGTATTTCAGTCGAATGCCGAGGATTTTCTCAAGTTGCTTCAGGGTTCTAGGGATCTGATGACGTCCCTGTCGCACCCGAACATTCAGCGCGGTCAGCGACGCGCGATACTGGATGCGGTGTTGTCCAAGTGCGCGTATGACAAGGTGTTTGGGAATTTTCTTCGACTGGTGGTGGAACGGGGACGGGCGATGTATTTCCCCCGGATGGTGTCTCTGTTTGTGGGGTTGCGAGATTTGGATGACGGCCGTGTGCGGGGGACGGTTTTTTCGGCTTCGCCGTTGTCGTTGGTTCAAAAGAACAAGCTGAAGGCGAAAATTCAGTCGGTGCTTGGTCACGAGGTGGCTCTGACGGAGGTCGTGGATTCTTCTCTGATTGGGGGATTGCGCGTGGAAATCGACGGTCGTGTGTACGACAACACGGTTTGCCGTCAGCTTGAGAAGTTGCGTGAAAGCATCGTTGCGGGCGTGCATCAATAGGGGCGAGTGTCAATCACAGGCATAACTTTGCGAAAAGCATAACGTTTATCACCACGGGAACGCTGAGTTCCCAGAGTATCCAAGGAAAAGGCGGATGGCTATCAACATTGAGGAAATCAGTCAGATTATCCGTAAGCAGGTCGAAGATTACGACAAGCAAATCGAGGTGACGGAGTCGGGCACGGTCATCACGAGCAGTGACGGTACGGCTCGCGTGTATGGGCTGGAGAACGCGATGGCGGGCGAGCTTTTGGAGTTTCCGCATGACGTGTATGGTCTCGTGCTCAACCTCGAGGAGGATAATGTAGGGTGTGCGCTTCTTGGCGACGCGCAGAAGATATGTGAAGGGGACGTGGTTCGTCGCACGGGTCGCATTGCCTCGGTTCCCGTCGGTGAGGGTCTCATCGGGCGTGTGGTGAACGCGCTTGGTCAGCCGATCGACGGTCTTGGTCCGATTGTGGCGGCGGAGCATCGTCAGGTAGACATCAAGGCGCCCGGAATCATTCAGCGTCAGAGCGTTTCGGAGCCTCTCCAGACGGGTCTCAAGGCGCTGGATGCGTTGGTGCCGATTGGGCGTGGTCAACGTGAGCTCATCATTGGTGACCGCAAGACGGGCAAAACCGCGGTGGCCATTGACGCCATTCTCAATCAGAAAGACACGGACGTGTATTGCATCTATGTGGCCATCGGGCAGAAACAGTCGACGGTGGCTCAGGTGGTGGAGACGTTGCGCAAGCACGACGCGATGAAGTACTCGATCGTGGTGAGCGCGACGGCGTCGGAGTCCGCGCCGTTGCAGTATCTCGTTCCGTACGTCGGTTGCACGATGGGCGAATATTTCAGGGACAACGGCAAACACGTTCTGGTGATTTATGACGATTTGTCGAAGCAGGCTGTGGCTTATCGCCAGCTGGCGCTTCTTCTTCGTCGTCCGCCTGGGCGAGAGGCGTATCCTGGTGACGTGTTTTATCTGCACAGCCGTCTTTTGGAACGCGCGGCCAAGATGCGTGAGGACTGGATTATCGTCGATGCCAACGCGCCCGATACGACCGAGGTTGGCGTGGACCACAAGGTGTATGACGGTGCCCGCGGTAAGAAGGAAGCCGACAAGATCGCGTCCGAAAAGGGATCTGGGTTCAAGGTCATCCGTCATCCCAAGACGGGCGGTTCTCTGACGGCGCTTCCGATCATCGAGACGCAGGCCGGCGACGTGTCGGCGTACATTCCGACGAACGTCATCTCGATTACGGACGGCCAGATCTTCCTTGACACGGATCTCTTTAATGCTGGCACTCGTCCCGCCATCAACGTGGGTATTTCGGTGAGCCGCGTCGGCGGTGCGGCCCAGATCAAGGCGATGAAGCAGGTCGCAGGGACATTGCGTCTCGACCTTTCGCAGTATCGCGAGCTCGAAAGTTTTGCGCAGTTTGGCTCGGATCTCGATGCCGTGACCCAGGCCATGCTCGCCCGCGGCAGCCGTCTGACCGAAATCCTGAAGCAGGGTCAGTACGTCCCCATGCCCGTCGAAAAGCAGATTCTTTCGATTTATGCGGCGACGAACAACTGGCTCAAGGATTATCCTCTGACGGCGGTGCGCCGCTACGAACGTGAAATGCTGAGTTTCGTCGAGGCCAATCACCCCGACATTCTGACCGACATCCGGACGCAGAAGAAATTGAGTGACGAACTCAAAGCGCGTATCGACAAGGCCCTGGAATCTTTCAAGGGAACGTTTGATCCGGAAGCCAAAAATTAATTCACGGGGCGCCTTTCCGGCGCCCCGGCGCGCAGAGCACTGTCAGCCTTTGCGCGCTTGATGGGAAGGAATCGATACGATGGCGAATCTCAAGCAGATCCGTAAGCATATAGCGAGCGTTCAGAATACGGGGAAAATCACCAAGGCGATGAAAATGGTCGCGGTGTCCAAACTCCGGAAGTCGCAGGCGGCCGTTGTCGCGACGCGCCCCTATGCCAACGAACTCATCAATACGATAGAGCATCTGGTCGCCAAGACCGATGCCTCTCAGCATCCGCTTTTGCGCAACCCTGCCGTCAAGGAGAACGCGGTGCTCATCGTCGTGTCCGGCGACAAGGGATTGTGCGGGGCGTATAACCACAACATCGTCAAGAGCGCCAAGAAGTTCGTCGAGGAGCGCCGTGCGGGGCTCAAATCCCTGAAGCTCATCTTTGTGGGTCGAAAGGCATACGAGGCGATGCGCCACGTCGAGGGGATCGAAAAAGTCCTCGTGCCCAACACCAAACGTCCGGTTGTCGATGCCAAGGGCAATCCCATTCCCATCGAGGAACAAAGAGACGTGCCCAAGGCCGCCGTCGACTATGCCAACGAGTTGTCCACGTCCCTCAGCGAGGATTTTCGTGAGGGCCGCATTGACGAAGTTTTTGTGCTGTACACCGTGTTCAAAAGCGCCATTGCGCAGAGCGTCGTGCTCGATGCCGTCATGCCGTTGCAGTCCATTCTGACCAACTGTGACGCCGACGGTCGCCCGCTTGTCACCGACGACGAGAAGAACTTACTCGCCGAAACGACCTACATTTACGAACCTTCCAATCGCGAAATCCTCGACGTTCTTCTTCCTAGAGCCGTCCTGATTCACCTCCAGAGAAGTTTTCTCGAAGGTTTTGCCAGCGAAAATGGCGCGCGCATGACCGCCATGGACAATGCTTCCAAAAATGCCGGCGAGATGATTACTCGCCTGACCCTGCAGTTCAACCGCGCGCGTCAGGCGGCCATTACCACCGAACTCATCGAGGTCGTCAGCGGGGCCGAGGCACTCTAATCCCGCATGTCACTTGCGGTTTAACGCGTTCCTTTCCTTTCGATTTTCTTCATAAATTCATTCATTTGGGGAGCATCCATGAGCTCAGAGACAGCTATCAGCCACGGCAAGATCCTTCAGGTCATCGGGCCTGTCGTCGACGTTGCCTTTGAAGGCGAATTGCCCGAGATTTTCACCGCCCTTCGCGTTTCCAATCCCTCCATCAATGACAAGGAGGGCAACCTCGTCCTCGAAGTCGCCCAGCACGTCGGCGAGCATGTCGTGCGCACCATCGCCATGGATTCGACCGACGGCCTCGTGCGAGGCATGCCCGTGCGCAACACAGGGCGCGGCATTTCCGTGCCCGTCGGCAAGGAGGTCCTCGGGCGTATCATGAACGTCGTCGGCGAGCCCGTCGACGAACAGGGCGCGGTGGAGGCCAAACAGGCGTGGGAAATTCACAGACCCGTTCCTTCATTTGAAGATCAGGCGGTTTCGGTCGAAAATTTTGAAACAGGCATCAAGGTCGTCGATCTTTTGGCCCCTTATGCCAAGGGCGGCAAAATCGGTCTGTTCGGGGGCGCCGGCGTGGGCAAAACCGTGTTCATCATGGAGCTCATCAACAACGTCGCCCTCAAACACGGCGGTTATTCCGTCTTCGCCGGCGTCGGTGAGCGCACGCGCGAAGGGAACGACCTCTATTGGGAAATGGTGGAGTCCGGCGTTATCAAGCTCGGCGAGGAACGCGACAAATCCAAGGTGTCCCTCGTCTACGGTCAGATGAATGAGCCGCCTGGGGCCCGTGCCCGTGTTGCCCTTTCCGGACTCACCGTCGCCGAGTATTTCCGCGAGGAACTCCATCAGGACGTGCTTCTCTTCATCGACAACATTTTCCGATTCACCCAGGCCGGTTCCGAGGTGTCCGCCCTTTTGGGCCGAATCCCGAGCGCCGTCGGTTATCAGCCGACCCTGGCCACCGAAATGGGCGAGTTGCAGGAACGCATCACGTCGACGAAAAACGGATCCATCACGTCGGTACAGGCCATTTACGTCCCGGCCGACGACTTGACCGACCCCGCCCCTGCCACGACGTTCGCCCACCTCGATGCCACGACCGTGCTTTCTCGCCAGCTCGCCTCGGCCGGTATCTATCCCGCCGTCGATCCCCTGGCCTCCACCAGCACGTTGCTCGACCCCCTCATCGTCGGCGAGGAACATTACAACGTCGCCCGCGCCGTCCAGGCCACCCTCCAGCGCTACTCCGAACTCCAGGACATCATCGCCATCCTCGGCATGGACGAACTCTCCGAAGAAGACCGTCTCACCGTCGATCGCGCCCGCAAAATCCGCTACTTCCTCTCGCAGCCTTTCTTCATGGGCGAGGCGTTCACCGGCATGAAGGGAAAATACGTCGAACTCAAAGACACCATCCGTAGCTTCAGCGAGTTGCTGTCCGGCAAATACGACGATCTCCCCGAAGCCGCCTTCCACATGGTCGGCAATATCGACGAAGCCGTTGAAAAAGCCGAACTCCTCAAAAAGGGTGTTTAAATGTCTGAACGACTCGAAGTCAGGATTATTACCCCCGAGCGCGTCGTCTATTCCCACCTCGCCGATTCCGTGTTGCTTCCCGGATACCTTGGCGAGATGGAAATCCTTCCCGGACACGTGGCGCTCTTTTCGGGCATCCGGCCTGGCAAGGTGCGCATCCGCGACGGCGCCGACGAATGCGTTTTCGCAAGCGGCGTCGGTTTGGTCGAGGTCTGCGGCGGAAAAGTCATCCTCTTGGTCGACTCCGCTCAGGGCAATCTCGACATCGACCCCAAAGCCGCCCAGGCCCTCATCGACGAAGCCGAAGACAAACTCAAAAATCTCGAAAACGAGGACGCCGAAACCCGCTTTGCCTTCGAGGCACAGCTCGCCACGGCCAAGGCGCGTATCGAAGTGTTCAAAAACACCGGCGGCGAACACGAGGCCTCGCGCGGTTTCTCCATGACCGCATCCCCCGCCGTTTCCAAAGACCCCACTCCCGAGGACTCGCCCAAGTCCTGAATCTGGGTAAGGCGACGTGCAGTTTGGGTTTCGGGGCGCGGGCTATCCGCCCACAGGCGGATACGCCCCGCGTCGCGCGCTCCTATGTGCTCGCCTCCGGCTGTGCGCATACGGAGCGCGTTTTTTTTCGTTCTTCCCACAGCCGCGTTTCCGGATGTCGGCGGCGCATCGTGGACTTGCGTGTCACAGGGTTCACCTCTGCGTGAGGTGCGGGTCTGGAACGCATTCTTTTTTCCCTTTCCTTTTGCGCGCGTTGGCGCATTTTCGTGAGAGACATGATGTCGTCCGAAGAAAAAGAGTCCCTGTCCGCCCCCTGCGCCGGGGAGCCAGCCCAGAAAGAAACACCGGCCGCCTCCGGCGGGCATGATGCCGAATCTCCGTCAGAGGCGGAGGCACGCCTGAATGATCTCGAGGAAGCCCAGGATGCCGCGCCGGCGACCCGGCGGCGCATGTTTTCGGTGCTTACAGTCATGGCACTCCTTTTTGTGGCGCTCATTGTCGTCGTCGTGGCCATGCCGCCCATGGGCGGCTACGGCACCAAAAAGAAATCCGGCAATTATCGCATGCTGGCGGACGTCGTGGCCGTCGGGCAAAGCGGAAACGCGTCCTCGCTGGCGTATGCGCCCATCACGGATGAGGCTGAGTATCGGTTTGAACTGAGTCAGGCGTCCCGTTATGACGCATCGAATGCCACGACAAAGACCGAGATTGCAGGGGATTTGGTGTTCGTGCGCGACGGCGGGAACGATGAACTGCGCGTTCAGTTTAGCCGTGTGGAGCCGCACGTGTTTGACGGCACGCCGGCGGTGGACCTTATTGGGGGGCCTCTCGTGGTGGGGGTCTCGCTGTACACGCGAATCGATGCGCGTCAGGGGGTGGGGAGCGTGCTCCCCGATGCGGACACAAACCCGCAGGTGGGGCGCGTCCTGTTTATTGTGGCGGATCTTCTGCGATATGTCTGGATTCCGTTGCCCGGTGCGCCCCACGAAGGGGCGCTCGGGTGGACGTTTGAGGATTTGGAGAAGTCACCGGCGTCGCGCCGGGGGACGGTGGTGAGAACGGCCCGTGGGGAGGATGTCGTCCTGACGACGGATTATGTGATGACGGAATCCGGTGGCGAGGATGCCGTCACGCGCCAGGGGACGGGACGGGTGACCGTGGTGTTGCGCGACGGGGACGTGCGTTCTGCCGAAGGAACCTTGACGAGCCGCCCTGTCGAAAAGGGGACTGTTCACGAGGTGTCGTTTAAACTGGAACGTGTGGCAAAGCCTTAGGGGTCGCGCGTACGCGCGTCAAACACCGAGAAAATAAAAGCGCGCCGTATGCTATAGGCGCGCGGCACGGGCGTATCCGCCAGACGCAGTCTGGCGGATAGCCGTGCCTCAAGAATTGCGCGCGTCATGTCGCAGGACATGGGGATATAAATTTGAATGGGCGCGTCACTTGGGATATAATAAGGAAGGTTTCATCTCGATTTTTGAGAGGGGATGGACGCATAGAGTCAGGATTGGCTTTGTTTTGCCATATTTTGGAGGAATACATGGATAATCGCAGATGGATGTTTGCTTTGGCGGCTTTGCTCATGGCAGGCGGGATGGCCGGCTGTAGTGATGATGATTCTTCGTCGGGAGGTGGCGGGATAGCCAAACCTCCAGTGCTGTGCGACGGCGTGAAGTGCGTCGATGGCCAGTGCGTCGATGGGGTGTGCAACAAGACATGTGCGGATTTTCCGCAGGAATGCGGGACGGAGGAGAGGGATTGTTCGGACGCCGACGTCTGCAAGTCCGACGCGAGTTGCCCCGGCAAGGATGCGTCGTGCAAGGCGTGCAGTTTTGAGAACAACAACTGCTCGTGGGATTCGTGCAAGAATGCGTCGGGTTGCAAGGGCGAACCCGGGGAGAAGTATTGTCACGGGGAACCGGAAGTTTGCGAATGCTATGGGCCCACAAAGGCGGCGTGCAACACGAGCATTCCTACGGAAGATGCGGACTGCGATGGCATTCCCAACGGCATTGAGAACAAGGGCGGATCGGATCCGTGTCTTGCGGATACCGACGGCGACACGGTGCCCGATGGCGACGAAGATCTCAACCACGACGGCGTGATCGATACGGCCCACGGCGAGACCGATCCTAAGGATCCCAACAGCAAGCCGAGCGAGGCGGAACTGGCCGTGACGAAGATCGCGTGTTCGAGCGCGATTCTCGAAGGCGGTGCCGAGGTGGCGATGGATCTGTTTACGGTCGCGGTGCCCAAGGCGATTGGCGGTACCGCTGCGTTGACGGGCTACAAGAAGTCCGAAAATACCGCCGAAGGTACGGACGTGGTCACGATGGACGACAAGGGCGTGGTGATGGCGTTTGGTGCGCGCCAGGATCCTCGTTCGGCGGCCGAACTCATGCTGGATGTGCATGAACAGACCGGAATCATCGCCGACGGCGGCATCGGCAAGATGTCCGACTTCAAGAGCAGCATTCCTCTGGCCTCGTGGTCGGAAAATGGATACGACCACAACCTTCAGATCATTCCGGATCACGAAGTGAGCCGTTATGTTTACAACATCACGCTGAATGACGGCGTGACGCTCGAACAGTTCCGCGATGCCCTCGCCGCGCAAATCAACGCCGGGATGGAAGTGGATTCGGGAAGCGGCGCGACCGATTGTACGGTGGAAGGTGAAAACATCGTCTCTGTGTATCTTGCGCGTTCGCACTATTCGGACG
This sequence comes from uncultured Myxococcales bacterium, assembly GCA_945875805.1. Classification (GTDB taxonomy): domain Bacteria; phylum Myxococcota_A; class Bradymonadia; order UBA4248; family UBA4248; genus UBA4248. The sequence goes on from CAMCLY010000035.1 coordinate 9,595, forward strand.
ACAGCACGGATTTGTACGTTTACAGCGCGGCAGTCGCGTGCAAGAAAGACGTGGATAACGAGTCCATTCGTTCCCGCATGTCGGATGTGTACAGCGGCACGCTTGTGGCCCCCAAAAATATCGACGGGAACAACTACGGCTACCTGGCATACAAGGATTTCATGTGCCAGAAGGAAAGCTTTGGGGATGCTTCGGCGCAAGTCGATTTCATCTGGGTTATCGACAACTCCGGGTCCATGGCCGACGAACAGGAAAACCTCACCAAAACCGCTTCTGCGTTTATGGAGAAGTTGGCCAAGGCCAAGATCGACTTCCGTCTCGGTGTGGCGACGACCGACTCCTATCTGCTCGACGAGTCGAGTGACACGTATGCCGCTTCCGATTCAGGTTCGTCAGACTATTACATGTTCGACGACGAGGCGGTGCCTAAAGGCAAGAGCACTTACTTCAGTTATGTCGGGCTTATTACGCCGGGCTCCAATATGTCCCGTTGCATGATGAACCAGGGGAGTTCAAATAAATTTGCGACCCTGGTCAGCAGAAAGGCCGGGTGCATCAAAGACAAGGATACCAATAAAAATATTTGTGGTAAGGGCTTTGAAGACGGGTTCAAGAGTCTCCAGGTCGTGCTTGAGCGACTCAATATCGACGCCTCGGCGCCGTACGACGAACTCGAGCCTGAGGCGAAGAAAAAAGCCAATTTCGTCTTTAACAACACCCAGGATGTGCTGGAAAAACAGTGCAAAGATGGGATCACCGGCGAGTCTGCCAATCCCTGCGGCCAGGGCGTGAATTGCTGTGAGGCTTATTACAGTTCCTGCGCGCCGCGCAAAGACGCCTTGACGTACGTGATTTGGGTATCGGACGAAGAGTCCCGTCAGTTCAAAGAGCCTGTCTCTGGTGATGCGGAGGCCCTCATCTCGAACTCCAAAGAGAATCTCGTGGGCTGTCTGACCGGATACAAACTCGAACACGGCGATGGGTATGTCGATGGTTCGACGAACCTCTCCGAACTCGTCTACAATATGGCGACGGGGGCCTGGAAAGACGACAGCAACACGGTGGCGGACTGCAACCCGTCGATGCGTGCAAAAGTTCTGGATCTCATCGACAAGGGTGAGCTGACGATGAACTCGTCCCTGGAAGATATTCATCAGAAAGCGCCTGAATATTACGACATGCTCATGTACTACATCAAATCGTTCCGCGACCTGACGAATGGCAATATCGCTGCCTTTGCTCTCGTCGGCGACGAAGGCATCGAGCGCGGTGGTAAGTGCAAAGAACTCGGCAACACTGCGGACGCCAAGGAGGGGGCCAACTACGGTTTGTCTTACATCCATGCCGCGCGTTTCCTGAGCGCGCTTACGGCTGACGGCAAGAATGACGGCAAGGAAGGCGGTTCGGGAAGTATCTGCAATACGGACTATCAGGCCACGGTCGATGAAATCTTCAATGACGTGTCCGGTCGTCTTTCAAACCACATTCTCAAAGGCTATCCCATCTCCTCGACGATCGTCGTGGCGGTGCATACCGCGGGTGGCGCCAAAGAACTCGTCCGTGGACAGGACTGGTCGTATGATGCCTCCCAGAACGCCATCACCTTTACAGGCGTCAATGCGTCGGCAGAAGACACCATCGCCATTTCGTACGTTTTGTGGAAGAAGAATCAGGGCTAGTTCCTGTCTGTCTTCATGATACGGGCCCCGGCGGAAGCCGGGGCTTTTTTTGTTTTTGCGTGCATGATTTGTCGCGGCGGTGTTGTGTGTGTGATACACTCACCTTGGGTGCGTTGGTCGTACCCATGTTTGAACCCAATCCTCAAGGAGTCGAGCTATGAATGTTATCATAATCTCGCCACACTTTCCGCCCAACCACATCAACTATGCGCGCGCCGTGAAAAAATATGGCGACGTGGCGCTTGGCATTGGCGACAGTCCGAATATTTCCGAGGATTTGCGCGCGGTACTCGACGAATACGTCTATGTGCCGGACATGACGAATTACGACGCCATGTTGCGGACGGTGGGGTATCTGACGTCGAAGTATGGCAAGATCGATCGGATAGATTCACAGAATGAGTTCTGGCTTGGGATAGAGTCGCGTCTTCGCGATGATTTTAATATTTTTGGTCAGCGTGTGGCCGACACCGACAACAACCGCAGCAAACTGGAGATGAAACGCATTGCGCGTGCAGCCGGGATACCGGTGGCGCGAGGCATGGAGGTGGAATCGGTGCCTCAGTTGCGCGAGTTTGTCAAGGAAGTGGGGTATCCGATTGTCGTCAAACCGGTGCTCGGGGTTGGGGCCGCGGCGACGTATTCTATTCAAAACGACGAGGAACTCGGTCATTGTTTTGAATATATACACGGTCGATATATTACCGAAGAGTTCATCAAGGGGGATATTGTCACATTTGATGGATTTGTCGATCGCAAAGGTCGCATTGTGTTCAAGACGTCGCATGAGTACAACGCTGGTGTGATGGAAAGCGTCAATGAGGCGCGTTCATTGTATTATTATAACGTGACGGAAATCGATCCTGAACTCGAAGCGCTTGGGTGTCGGTGTGTCGAAGCGTTTGGCGTGCGAGAACGATTTTTCCATATAGAATGGTTCAGGACGGCGCCGCACAAATATTGCTTCCTCGAAATCAACGTGCGTCCGCCTGGGTTGTATACGATCGACATGATGAACTATTCTGCGGACATCAATTTGTATGAGACATGGGCGGGCTCGTTCCACGATGCCTATCCTTATGACAATCCAAAAATCAAATACAGCGTGGGTTTTGCCGGACGTCGTGTCAATGAACATTTTAAACATTCCACGGAGGAAGTTTTGTCGCAATTTGGCGAAAATATGATCATGGCCGAACCCGTTCCCGGTGCATACGCCGATGCCATGGGCGAGTTTTTCTTTCTCGTCAGACATCCGGATGTCGAACAGGTTAAACATATATTGAAATATATACTTGAACTGAGTGACTGATGGATGCGAAGCGGTGATATATATTGAAATGTATATCACCCCAAAAGCTTGGGCGCGGCGTATGCGCGCAGACGCAGGGCGTCGAGCCCATAGCCGCGCCCCGGCGAGCGTATCCGGGCGGCCATGGGCGGCCCGGATAGCGAAGCCCACCCGGAGAGGGTTCCATGGTCCGCCTGGGAGTGTCGGGACATAAAATTTTGTCCCATTCCCCCAAAATGGGGTATTTCGACGGCGGTTTTTGTCTCCCCGGGGCGACACAAATGTGTGTGTTCGGGGCGGGAAATGCGTTGAGGATTTGATGGGTTTATGGAATTTTCGAATATGATGTATTCGATGGATTATATTACGCCATCGCATGCGACAGAAAAGATACGTTATGCCATCCGCGAAGTGACGGTGCTTGCGCGCAAGCTCGAATCGGAGGGGCGACGGGTGCTTTATCTCAACATCGGCGACCCCAATGTGTACGATTTTGATTTGGTCGAGGAGGCGAAGGAGGCGGCGATTTGGGCGATTCGGAACCATAAGAACGGGTATGCGGCGTCGGAAGGGGTTGCGGAGGCGATCGAGGCGATCGTGCGCGACGCAGGAGAGCGGCTGCATATCCGGAATATTCTTGGGTGTTATACGGGGCATGGGGCGAGCGAGTGTATTGATATTGCCCTGACTGCGCTGGTCAATCCTGGGGATAATGTGTTGCTGCCGTCGCCGACGTATCCGCTTTACACGAACGTGCTGAAGCGGCTTGGGGCGGAAATCCGGTATTACCGGCTGGACAGCGGGCATGGCTGGGAGCCGGATTTGGAGCAGATGAAATCGCTCATCGACGGGCGGACGCGAGGGGTGGTCGTCATCAATCCCAACAATCCGACGGGGGCGATTTACCCGGAATCGGTGCTGCGCGGGATCATCGGGATTGCAAAGGCGCACAATCTTCTAGTGTTCAGCGACGAGATTTATGAGCGCCTTGTGCTGTCGCCCGAGAAGCATCACGTGAGCATGGCCGCGTTGGACGACGAGGTGTGCATGGTCACGTTTGATGGGATGAGCAAGGCGTTTCTTGGGCCTGGGATACGCATCGGGTGGGGGATTGTGACGGGGCCCGGGGCGCGTCTGGCGGCGTATCGCGAGGCGATTGGGCATCTGGTGCGGGCGCGTCTGTGCGCGAACCATCCGTTTCAGTGGGCGGTCAGGCCGTGTCTTGAGGGGGGACAGCCGCATCTGCCCGCGATGATCGACAAGCTGCGGCGGCGCCGCGATCTGGTGTTGCAGAAAATCGCGTCGATTCCGGGATTGTCGTGCATCGTCCCGGAGGGGAGCTTTTATGCGTTCGTGCGCGTCGAGGGGGCCGAGGATGATGCGGGGTGGTGCCGGGCGCTTTTGGCGAGCAAGGGCGTCGTCGTCGTGCCAGGCTCGGGGTTCGGGTATCGCGAGCTCGGGGCCGGCTATTTTAGAATCGTCTTTTTGCCGACCGAAGATACGCTGGCCGAGGCGTTCGACAAAATCGCGGAATTTGTGGAAGAAACGCGTTCGGGCGGCGGGGCGCCGTGTTAAGGATGTGAGGCGAGGGGCTTTTTTGGCGGCCATCAGCAAAAGAGAGTCGATATGCAAAACGGGTCGGAGTGCCGAATCATAGCCATGGGTGGCCCCAAGGGGGGCGTGGGTCGTACGACGGCGGCGGTCGCGTTGGCGCGTGCGCTCGTGTCGCGGGATCATTCCGTTCTGCTCGTCGATTTTTCCCCTTACGGGCTTGGGATCAGTCCGGAGGTCGAGTTCTCTCGCGCCAATGCGCGCGACATGCAGGACGGGGTTCCGGAGGCTTCGGGGTATGAGCCGGTGCGCGCCCTGTATGACGTGCCCGTCCCGACGTCGATTCCCCATCTGGATGTCATGACGCTTTTTCCGTGCCCCAACGATCTCGGTGCGGTGTGCGGACGATGGCGTCAGATGGGCTACGACGATGTCATTCTGGACCTGCGGGCCGGGTTTGACCCGACGTCGGTCGAACTTTTTTTGCACGCGGATCTGCCCGTACTCATGGCGACGCCGGAACCCGACGATCTCGTGCTGGCGACGTTTTGGCTGCGCCACGTCATTGCGGAACATCTCAGACGTGCATTGCCGGCAGAGCCCCTGCGGGATTTTCGGATCGACGACGTCCACGCATGGCGGTTTGACGACCTCTATGCGCGGTTTTCGCCCGAGGCTCAGAAAGCGTTTGCCGACGCGCTGAGCCGCTTTCGTTGTGCTTTTTTGCTCAACCGTCGTCGCGAAAACAGCGAGTGCCTCCAGAGCCGTGCGCTTTGCCATGCCTGGGGGATGACGCTCGGGGTTCACGTGGCTTATCTCGGCACGCTTGCGTGTGACGAACGGCGTTGGTTTTATCAGAGACGGCTCGCCGATGTGACGCCGTTCGTGCGTGAAGATCCCCTCGTGCGCGAATGGGATGATCTCATGCGTGAACAATGGGATCCGCAAGAGCTCTCGCCGCGAGATTGCCTGCCCCTCGTGCAGCCGCATCGCAGTCCGCGTCAGTTCCTCGGCGTGACCACGATCCATGCGGCGCGCGTCGCGTATCGCCAGCTGTGGGAGGGATACCGTCGTCAGAACGGCTTCGTGACGCTCGTCATGCCTCCCGATGAAATCGCCCGCGTGATTGGCCTCCTGGAGGTCGCGTGGCGCCGTTCGGAGTTTGACGAAGCCGAGCTCGCACCTTCCGAAGCGGTCCGGGCCTCCCTTCCTTCGGTGTCGCGCGAACTTTCCAATACGTTGGCCGCCGTGCGGCATTACGACCGCTCAGCCTGTCAGCCCGATGCCGGCGCCTTTCTCACCCAGCAGCGCCAGACGCACGGTCTCACCCTTGGTCAGCTCGCCACCCGGACGCGAATCCCGCAGAAAACGCTCGAACGCCTCGAATCCCTCGACATTCAGAACATCCCCCCAGCCCGTTTGCAGGCTTATCTCTTTGAACTCGCCAAAGTGCTTGAACTCGATCTCGCGCTTTTGAAGCGAAAATTTGGATTATAGTGTATGGATCGTCCGATTTTTGGGCGGGTGGGGGAAGTCTCCCCCTGAGCGGCTATCTCGCCCTTCGGGCTCAATACGCCGCTACCCCCTCTGAGAAAGACCCAAGGGCGTCGTTCCAAACATGGATCGCGCCACACCAAAGGGATGGGGGGCTGGCGTGAACCTTAGGCAAGGCACGTGCACGCGAGATAAAGGTGAAAGCAATGAAAAACATCATGTCGGTCGTCGGAACAGTGGCTTTGGCGTTATGGACATCTCTGGCGGTGGCTCAGGAAACGCCGCAGACGGCCTTGGATGAAGGCCGCGTCGAACGCGCCACGGAACTCCTGCTACAGCAGAGCACAAACGATGACGCCGAGACGTCGGTGTCGGGGCTCGTCGGCATGGCCCAGATGGCCCTGAGTCAGGGAAACCTCAAGGAGGCCGCGCGGCACGTCGACGAGGCACGCCAGAAAACCGCGGCGCTCAAAAAAAACAGCGGGTGGCACGTCGTCGTCGCATGGATTGCTGCCAAAATCGATGTGGCCCAGGGCGATATGACAAAGGCCACCGAAGACATTCGTCAGGCCCGGGCATGCATCGAAAATGGCGCCATGGTTGCCCTTTCATGGACGGGCGCCGTTCAGTACCTCGCCAGTCAGATCTACGAAGCCGACAACGCCAAGGCGCGAAAGGCCGCCGAGGCCGCCATTGCGGTCTATCTCGAAACAAAACAGCCTCACGAACGGGCCCATGCCCGGTTGCGACTGGGCGATCTCGAGTTGGCCAGGGGAAAGGCGCGACGCGCTTCTCTCGAATACGAGGCGGCCATCCGTGACTTTCATCTTGCCCAGAACGTCGAGGAGTGTACCGCCCGCGCGCAATTGCATATCGCCCGCAAATTCCTCGACGCAAACGATTTGCGCGCCGCTCGCGCGCGCATGAAATTCGCTCAACGCGACATGGAAATCGCCGGAAATCCCAAAGAACTTGTCGCCATATACGACGAAATCCAAAATGCCCTTCAGACGCCGTAGCCCGAATTGAACGAACCTTCGCACCTTATGGCCCACGAGCTGTCTGTGGGCTTTTCGCATCACGTCGTCCTGCGGAACGTGAGCCACGCGTTTGCGCCAGGTCGGTGGACGCATATCATCGGCCCCAACGGGGCCGGAAAATCGACGTGGATACGCGCGCTCCTGGGCATCCTGGAGCCGATGTCGGGCACGGTGACTCTCGATGGGATGGACGTGTCACGCCTCACGGCCATGCAGCGCGCACGGCGCATGGCTTATGTGCCGCAACGACTTGAGGCGCTGACGCATGTGCGCGTCTCCGAGTTTGTCGCACAGGGGGCGTTCGCCCTGCCCATGACCGCCGACGCCACTCCCGCCTTTCTTCACGCGCGCGTGCGCGACGCCCTCTCGCTCCTCGGTATCGAGCATCTCGCCCGGCAGTATCTCGATGAAATATCGGGGGGCGAGCGCCAATTGTGTACCCTGGCGTCGGCATTTGTACAAAACAGCGATGTCGTTGTGTTTGACGAACCGACGTCCGCCCTCGATTTCAAGCATGTCCTTGCATTTGAACGCGCCGTGCGCGTCTGGAACGCGCGCCAGAAAACCGTCATTTCGGCGTGTCACGATCTCGAGTTTGTTGCGCGTACCGCCGACGAAACGATCGTGCTGTCCCACGGTGAGATCTGCTGGCACGGTGCCGGATTCCCTGATCTTCCGACGTTGGCCAGGGCTTATGATGCGTCGGAGCTGGCGTTTCGGCATGTGTGTGCGAGAGCGGACGCCGCCCCCTCTATGCCCTATGCTCCCGACGACGCACCGCCCCCTTCCACATCGAAGGTTAACGACGCACCGCCCCCTTCCACATCGAAGGCTTCTAAGGACACAAGCGTGCGACCGGCTGTACTCGCCGTGGCAGGGATTTTCGTGACGTGTGTGTGCCTCTTACCCTGGATTGGCGCCACCTGGGTGTGTCCTTGGGGGGACGCGCTCCAGTCTCATATCTTCTGGCAACTTCGCATTCCGCGCGTGCTCTGGGGGGCGGTCGCCGGTGGTGTGCTGGCCATGGTGGGTGCGGCATTCCAGGCACTGTTTCAGAATCCATTGGCGACGCCATATACCGTGGGGGTGGCGTCAGGGGCGTCCCTTGGGGCCTTGGCGGCCATTCAGTTCGGCATCTCGTCGATGTTTGGCGTCCCAGTGGCGGCCTGCGTCGGCGGGGTGATGGTGATGGCGGTGGTGATGGCGGTGTCGGTGCGCTTTCCTTCGCGTTCGTCGATCACATGTCTCTTGTCCGGAGTCGGGGCGTCGATGTTTTGCACGGCACTTGGGATGACACTTCAGGCATTTGCCGCGCCTCTTACGGCACAACAGATGATGCGCTGGCAGCTGGGCGGCCTTGAAATCGCCGGCTACTCGACGCTGGCAGTATTTCCGTTTTTGTTGCTGGCGATGGGGCTTTTGTGGCGAACCGCCCAGCGCCTCAACCTCATGTCGATCGACACCGAATTGTCCCAGACTCGGGGCGTCAATGTGCAGCGCACAAGGCTTGTCGTCCTTGCCGCAGCGTGTCTTGCAACCTCTGTCGTGGTGTCGGTATGCGGTCCTATCGGATTCGTCGGGCTCATTGTACCTCATGTCGTAAGGCGCATGTTTGCTGCCGATTTGCGCATGGTGCTTCCGGTTTCGGCGGCATTGGGCGCCGTGTTTCTCATGCTTGCGGATGCCGGTGCCCGCATTCTCGAGACCATAGCCTGGGTTCCCGTGGGTGTCATTGTGTCCCTCGTTGGAGCGCCCATATTTTTGTATATTCTTACCGCCAGAACGCGTAAATAAAATAATATAAAATCGAATGTATCTGGGGTGCTTTGTAGAATTGTGTTGCTTTTATACAAATGAACAATGGGGCAGAGGATTTTCACGTCCTCTGCGTCTCTCTTATATACGGTTTCTATACCGACGATGCCGGAATTTATATAAGGACCAGTTCTATTATGACAAGGTTCAATACAATAGGAACCGGATGTGTTCTGTATGAGAAGCGTTATTCATTCATGGTCACAGCACGGTGGTATTTCGGATGTCGTCAGGTTCACGTGGCGTGATGGGAGAAAAACAGAAAATCCAAGACGAAGAGTACAATTGCGGAAGAATCGTCGATTTACGGATGAAAACGACAATTCATCGTGTTTGAGCATCTTTATGTTGTATATGGGTGCCGCGTATATGGATGGGCTCTGGGGTGTGGGTGTAGATTGGTGTGTCTGGGTGTGCCGTGGTGTGATGTGTATTGAGGGGGGCGCGGCGTATGCGCGCAAGGCCGGAGGCCTGAGCACATAGCCGCGTTGGGGGGACACTTCCCCCGCCCCAAACAAACACAGGGGCGGAAGTTTCAATGCGTGAAGAAAACCGCATCCGGGATGAGAAAAAAACATTTATAGAGAGGACGGGGATGTTTATTCGAGGGGGGGCAAAAGGGCATGTTGAAGAGGGAGTGGGATGTTAGAAAGTATTTATGACGATCCGTTTGTGGGGCAGATTTCGCGGCTTTTGGTGGAAGGGTTTGGGCTACCCGGTTGCAGGAAGGTCGAGAGGATGCCGTCTGGGCTTATCAATGAGACGTATTTGGCGGACGATGTGTGGGTGGTGCAGCGCGTGAACGGGATGTTTGGACCCGGGGTGAATGAGGATATTGCGCATCTCGTGCCGATTTTGCGGGCGCGTGGCGTGTGTGTGCCGGAGTATGGAATGGCGAGTGGCGGGGGATATGCCGTGGAGGGAAGGCGGTTTGGGTTGGCCGAGGGGAGGTGGAGGGTGATGACCAAATTGCCGGGGAAGAGTGTGGACAAGGTGGATTGTGTGGAGCGCATCAGGGCTTTGGCGGCGATGATGGCGCGGTTTCATCGTGCCTTGGACGGGGTCGTGTATCATTTTAAGAATGTTCGGGTTGGTGTGCATGATTTTGAGCGGCACAGGGCGGGATTGGTGCGGGCGATGGAAGAAAAGCGCGGCCATCGTCTGTGGAAGGACGTGGAGGGAGTGTGGAGTAAAATTGCATTTTTGGAAAGATATATAAAGTTTGATAATATTTTGTTGTGTGAAGATAGACGAATTGTTCATGGAGATTTGAAAGTATCAAATTTTCTGTTTGAAGGGAATGAAGTGAGCGGGGTGATCGATTTGGACACGATGGCGTTGTCGCGGGTGGCGTTTGACGTGGGGGATGCGATTCGTTCGTGGTGCAATCCAAGGACGGAAAACGAGGAACCCGAATTTGATGCGGAATGGGCGCGCGAGGCGATGGGGGTGTATCTGGAAGAGGTGGGGTGTCTGAGCCGCGGGGAGCGGTTGTCGCTGGCGGATGCGGCGCCTTTTATCGCGTTGGAACTGTCGATGCGGTTTGCACGGGATGCGCTGTGTGAAGATTATTTTGGGTTTGACCCGGAGATAGGGCATGGCGAGCACAGCCTGCTGAGGGCTCGGAACATGGCGAATCTTTGTGAACAGATGCTGGGGCGTGACGCAATGGTGTAGACGAGTCGGGGGATGGGCGTGAAAAGGTTTGACGAGGGGGCGGATGGGGTGCTAAAAGGCCCGCCGCTCTGATTTGGGAAGCCGTATCCGGACAGTTTCCCGAGATTTCCGGCATGTGCCGGGAATGCCCATAACGGAGTTTTCACCCGGATTTAAGGATTTTACGATGGCAGCAAAGCGACCTGCAAAGATTTCAACGACAAAGAAAGTTCAGTACAAGCTGAAATGCCCTGCCTGTATGGCGAAGGGTACGGAATCTGAGATGGCAATCATCAAGATGGTTCGTCACTCCAAACCGAGCGGGATGTTTTGGGTTTGCCCGAAATGCAACGCCGAAGTTTCCACAAAGATTTAAGGTTTAAGGAGTAGACATGGATACCAATACGACCGTAACCGAAGCCCGCAAGGACACCGCTCGCCCCGTTCGTCGCGCCAAGCGCAAAGCTTGCCCGTTCAAATCGGATGTTTCCCTGACGATTGATTATAAAGATGTTCAGCTTCTGAAGCGCTTCCTCTCGCCGCGCGGTAAAATTCTTCCTTCGCGCATCACAGGCGTTTCGGCACGCTTCCAGCGCAAATTGGCTCGCGCCATCAAACGCGCCCGCCACATCGCCCTGTTGCCCTATCAGGCCGAGGATTAATGCCTTAGCACCGTTTGGGGGTGAAATCATCAAAGCCGCAGAGTGCCTGCGGCTTTTTTTGTGCCTGGCAACGTCGAGAACACCCCGTTTCAGATGGCCAGGTTCACCCCGTTTCGTCCGTCCAGGTTCACCCCGTTTCGTCCGTCCAGGTTCACCCCGTTTCGTCCGTCCAGGTTCACCCCGTTTCGTCCGGCTGAGAAATAACCGTTTTCGGAACGGGCGTTATGGTATAACACGCCAAGGCGTGTTGTCCTTCGCTCTAACCAAGGAGAAAAGATGCGAACAATCCAGCTGCAGGAAATGATGGGCCCCGAGTTTATAAACGTAAAAAGTTGTCTCGAAAGCGGCGGACTGGTCTGCATTCCATGTCGTTCGAGCTACCGTATCGTGGCAGACTTGACAAATCCCAAGGCCGTCAATGCCCTGTTGTTTTCCAAACATCGCACGACCAAAGCGCCAAGCCTCGTCTTTATCCCGAGTTACGGAGATCTCAAAAGCGTCGCTTCCAATGTTCCGGCCAAAGCCCGAAAACTCGCCCAGGCCCTATGGCCCGGTGAGCTGACCATTCGTTTGGAGCCCAACGAAGAGGCGATTCCCGCCCCCATCGTCAAGACGTTGACCAAGGCTGGGGGCAAACTCGGCGTGCGCGTGCCGTCCGAACCCTGGTTGCTCAAACTTCTCAAAGAACTCGGCCGCCCACTGCTCGTTTCAAGCGCCAACCGCGAACGCAAAAACGGCGCATCAAGTCCGGCCATGATTCAGAAAAATTTCATCTCCCATGTCGGTATTTTCGTCACCGCCGGCGATATCCCCGATTCATTGCCCTCCACCGTGATCGATTTTGTCGACGGTGAGCCCGTGCTCAAACGCGAAGGCTCCCTCCCGCGCGAGCGCATCGACGCCGTGCTTGCTGTGGAGTAGTTTTTTTGTTTTTTTTTTTTGGGGGTGGGTATAACCCCCCCCCCCCCCAAAATGGGAGGGGGGGCGCGGGGGCGGCGCGCGCCCCCCGGGGGGCGGAGGTGGGGGGGGGGGGGGGGG